>NZ_JBFBGN010000088.1:0-30426 GCF_040684675.1 Streptomyces sp. NPDC089915
TGCCGGGAAACCCCCAAAAGGACGGCACGGTCCAGGGTCGGGGCATCCGGCTCCCTCAGCGAGCAGGCGGGGCGGCCGGGGGCCGGCAGACCGGGCAGCCGGGCCGACGCCAGAGGGCAAGCGGCGCCGACGTCCGCGGCAGATCGCTACGCGCTCCTCTCGGCTCGGCGTCCGCCGCCCGTCTGGGGCCGGTACCCGCACGGAATGCCGACCAGGACCCCCGTCCGGGACCTCCGGGCGCCCCGGACCGCTACGCGCTTCTCCCAGTTCGGCGGGTGCGGTCCGTCGGGGGCTGGTCATAGGCAGGCTGGACGTTGGCGACGGCGGTGGTGAATTCGCGGCCGGACGCGTCGCGGATGTAGGCCAGTTCCATCCAGTGCTCGTATCCGGCGATCCACTGCCGCGTCCTATAGGCCCGTTCTATGTTTCGGGGCATGGAGCCCGAGCTGGACGTGTGGGTGCATCCCGAACTGCGGGCGGCTGCTGCGGTCGAGGACTGGGGTGGGCTGCTGAGGGCGTGGCGGAAGGTGACGCGCAGCAGTCAGAGTCGAATCGGGGCGCTCGTGGGGCTGGCGCAGCCTGATGTGTCGGCGATCGAGAACCGGCGGCGGGCCGTGACCTCGGCCGAGGTGCGGCAGCGGATCATCAGCGGGCTCGGCGTGCCGCTGGAGTTGGTCGGCGTCCGGCGGGAAGGGCTGCCGCTGCCCTCGCTCGTGCTGCCCGGCGTGGTGTCGGAGGCCGATGGTGAGCGGTTGGCGGGGGTGCGGAGGGGTGGGCTGCGGCTCGATGCCGCCTCGGTGGATGCGATGGACGCCTTGTTGGCCGCGCACCGGCGGGCCGAGGACACCGTGGGGTCGCGGGTCGTCGCGCCGCTGGTCACCGATCAGTTCAAGGCGGTGGCGGGGCTGTACGGGCAGGCCCGTGGGGCGCTGGCCGACCGGGTGGTGAAGCTGCTCGCCGAGTACGCGCAGTTCCTGGCGTGGATGGCGCAGGACCAGGACGACGCGGCTGTGGCGCTGGGGTGGTTCGACCGGTCGTATGACTGGGCGCTGGAGGCCGGGTACGCGGACATGGCGGCCACCACCATGAGCATGAAGGCGCATCTGGCGTGGTCGGGTGGCCACGGCCGGCGCTGCGTGCGGCTCGGGGAGGCCGCTGCGGCGACCGTGGGGGCCGGAGAGGCGACGCGGGCCATGGCAGTGCAGATGGCCGGGCGCGGGTACGCGCTGGAGGGGGAGCGCGGGAAGGCGTACGCGCGGCTGGACGAGGCGCAGCGGATCATCGCGGGTGCGGTCGACGCGCCGCCCTGGCTGTACTTCTACGGGGAGTCCTGGTTCGCGGCGCAGCGGGGCATGGCCGATCTGCACCTGGGGGATTGGGACGGCGCGGTACGGCACCTGACGGCCGGGCTGGCCGGGTTCGCACCCGCGTTCCGGCGGGACCGGGCCTGGTACGGGGCCTGCCTGGCCCACGCGTACGCGGGCCTCGGGGAGGGCGAAGCCGCGCTGGGCACGGCGCTCGGGGTGGTCGGGGACGCCTCCGAGGTCGGGCGGCCGCATGCCTGGGGCGAACTGCACAAGGTGGGTGCGCTGCTGCTGCGGCGGGGGGCGCGGGAGGGCCGGACTCTGGTGGACGCGCTCGCCGAACTCGACTGAGAACGAGGTGGCCGCGTCACCGCCCGAGGTCGTGCGGGACTTTGACGAGCGGCTGCACGACATCTACCTGTAAGGGAGGACACGCGATGCGTGTGGGAATCACAGGCCACCGGGGACTGAGTGCGGCGGTCGAGGAGCAGGTGCGCGGGCTGCTGGAGGCGGCGGTCAAGCAGTACGAGCCCGGCGGGCTGGTCGGGGTGTCCTGCATCGCGGACGGTCCCGACGTGTGGTTCGCCGAGTACGTCCTCGCGCATGGGGGGCGCCTGGAGGTGGTGATCCCGGCGGAGGAGTACCGCGAGGGTCTGCCCGAGGAGCACTGGACGACGTACGACCGGCTGCTGGGTCGGGCAGCCGAGGTCCACCGCACCGGGATGTCGACCTCGGACTCGGCGGCTCACATGGCCGGCAGCGAGGTGCTCGTGGGACTGGTGGACGAACTGCTCGCCGTCTGGGATGGAAAGCCCGCCTGGGGGTACGGAGGCACGGCGGACGTGGTGGCGTACGCCAGGCGCACGGGAGTCCCCGCCCGGGTCCTCTGGCCCGAGGGCGCCAGCCGCTGAGCTCCGGGCGGGAGCGGGTCCAGCGGTTGCCCGCTGGACCCGCGAGGTCAACCTCGGGCCATCATGACCAGCGAGGCGGGCACCGCCACCAGGCCCTGGGTGGCCAGGATCCCGCCGATCACGCGTACGAAGCCCGCGGGGAGCTTTCGGCCCTTGGTCTGGCGCCCCGGGGTGCGTTCCCGCCTGTTCTCCACGAACCCGTGGAACGCGGCGGCGCCCCTCTTCGTCGTGAGCGTTCCGCCCATGACGATCACCAGAAGTCCCCAGACCAGCAGGAACGGGCCGGGGGCAGGACCGCTCTGAGCGGCGAGAAACACCATGCCCGTATCCTGCGCCGCCCGTGGCGTCAGCCGGCAGCCCGGATCAGGACAGGGTGATCAGCACCGGCAGACCCCCGGCCCCGGCCCGGGGCCGCCACCCACACGGCCGTACGGCGGCGAGGTGCGGGGGAATCCTGTCCGTACGCGGAGTCTGGAAGCCATACGCCATTAACCGGGCATTCAGACGCGCTTGCGAGCCTCCCAGCATGCAGCCCCGACTCCGCCTGACCGCGGACACTTCCGACGCGCCTGTCCTCCCCCGTGCGCGGAAGAATGGAGTCATGAGCCACCAGCCCAGCGCAGGCCCCACCGAGGTCCCCGCACAGCACCCGTCTCACACCTCCGCCGCGGTCTCCTCCGCCTCCAAAACACGGACCGGGGCAGAGGAAAAGGCACCGGCGAAGTCACGCCTCGGCTCCATAGCCTCCCACCGCCCCCTCGATCCCGATCTCGACGCCGACCTCGACGCCTACGAGGACAAGGACGACGACGGGCAGCTGCCCGCCGACCGGTTCCTCGACCGCGAGCGCAGCTGGCTGGCCTTCAACGAACGCGTCCTCGAGCTGGCCGAGGACCCCACCACCCCGCTCCTGGAGCGCGCGAACTTCCTGGCGATCTTCGCCAGCAACCTCGACGAGTTCTTCATGGTCCGCGTCGCCGGCCTCAAGCGCCGCATCGCGACCGGCGTCGCCACCCGTTCCGCCTCCGGACTCCAGCCCCGCGAGGTCCTCGACCTCATCTGGACCCGCTCCCGCGAGCTCATGGCCCGGCACGCCGCCTGCTACCAGCAGGACATCGCCCCGCAGCTCGCCGAGGAGGGCATCCACCTCATCCGGTGGCCCGACCTCACGGAGAAGGAGCAGGCGCGCCTCTTCACCCTGTTCCGCAACCAGATCTTCCCGGTGCTCACCCCGCTGGCCGTGGACCCCGCGCACCCCTTCCCGTACATCTCCGGGCTGTCCCTCAACCTGGCCGTCGTCGTCCGCAACCCCGTCAGCGGCCACCGCCACTTCGCCCGCGTCAAGGTGCCGCCGCTGCTCAGCCGCTTCCTGGAGGCCTCCCCGCAGCGCTACGTCCCGCTGGAGGACGTCATCGCCGCGCACCTGGAGGAGCTGTTCCCCGGCATGGAGGTGCTCGCGCACCACATGTTCCGCGTGACCCGCAACGAGGACCTGGAGGTCGAGGAGGACGACGCCGAGAACCTCCTCCAGGCCCTGGAGAAGGAGCTCATGCGGCGCCGCTTCGGCCCGCCCGTCCGCCTGGAGGTCGAGGAGTCCATCGACCCCGGCGTCCTGGACCTCCTCGTGCAGGAGCTGAAGGTCTCCGCCGCCGAGGTGTACCCGCTGCCCGGCCCGCTCGACCTGACGGCCCTCTTCGGGATCTCCTCCCTCGACCGGCCCGAGCTGAAGTACCCCAAGTTCGTCGCCGGCACCCACCGCGACCTCGCCGAGGTCGAATCCGCGTCCGCGCCCGACATCTTCGCCGCGCTGCGCGAACGCGACGTCCTCCTGCACCACCCGTACGACTCCTTCTCGACGTCGGTGCAGGCCTTCCTGGAACAGGCCGCCGCCGACCCGGACGTCCTCGCGATCAAGCAGACGCTGTACCGCACCTCCGGCGACTCGCCGATCGTCGACGCCCTCATCGACGCCGCCGAATCCGGCAAGCAGGTCCTCGTACTCGTCGAGATCAAGGCCCGGTTCGACGAGCAGGCCAACATCAAGTGGGCGCGCAAGCTGGAGGAGTCCGGCTGCCACGTGGTCTACGGCCTCGTCGGCCTCAAGACCCACTGCAAGCTCTCCCTCGTGGTCCGCCAGGAGGGCGAGACCCTGCGCCGCTACTCGCACGTCGGCACGGGCAACTACCACCCCAAGACCGCCCGCCTGTACGAGGACCTCGGCCTGCTCACCGCCGACCCGCAGGTCGGCGCGGACCTCTCCGACCTCTTCAACCGGCTCTCCGGCTACTCCCGGCGCGAGACCTACCGCCGGCTGCTGACCGCCCCCAAGTCCCTGCGCGACGGGCTCATCGCGCGCATCGACAAGGAGGCCGACCACCACCGGTCCGGCCGCCCGGCGTCCGTCCGGCTGAAGATGAACTCGATCGTCGACGAGGCCCTGATCGACTCCCTCTACCGGGCCTCCCAGGTGGGGGTCCCCGTCGACATCTGGGTGCGCGGCATCTGCGCCGTGCGCCCGGGGGTCCCGGGGCTGTCGGAGAACATCCGGGTCCGCTCGATCCTCGGCCGCTTCCTCGAACACTCCCGGGTCTTCGCCTTCGGCAACGGCGGCGAACCCGAGGTGTGGATCGGCAGCGCCGACATGATGCACCGCAACCTCGACCGCCGCATCGAGGCACTGGTCCGGGTCACCGACCCCGGTCACCGCGCGGCACTGGACCGGATGCTGGAGACCGGCATGTCCGACGCCACCTCCTCCTGGCACCTGGGCCCGGACGGCGAATGGACCCGGCACAGCACCGACGCCGAAGGCCAGCCGCTGCGGCACGTACAGGAGATGCTCATAGACGCCCGGAGGCGCCGGCGTGGCTCAGCCAAACCATGACCCGACCGCAGGTGACGTGCTCGGCGTCTACCTGCGTTCCCAGGCCACCGCTTTCCTGCGCGCGCTGCGCCTGCATGACGCAGGCACGGCGGGCGCGGGGGGCGGCCCCGACGCCGGGGACGAGGCGGAGGCGGCGCACGGCCTGCGGGGGGCCGCGCGCCGCATCGCCTCGTCCCTGAGCACGTTCCGGGTCGTCACCCAGTCGAGCTGGGCGGATCCGCTGCGCACCGAGCTGGTCTGGCTCTCCTCCACGCTGGCGGACGAGCACGCGTACGCGGCCCGGCTGTCGCGCCTGATGGAGGCCCTGCAACGGCTCTCCGCCTCCCCGGAGGTCCCGGCCCCGCGCGGCAGCGCCGCGGGCGCGCTGACGGTCGGCTCGGCGCGCGCGGGCGCCCTGCTGGAACGCCAGCTCACCCTCGCCCGGACCCGGGCGCACTCGGCGACCCTCCAGGCGCTCGGCTCGGCACGGTTCCACGCCGTGGCGGACGCGGTGGCCGTGCTCGCCTCCGAGGTCCCGCTGGACCCGGTGGCGGCGGCCGGCCGGGTGGACGACGTGCTGACCCCGCTGGCGGAGGTGGCCCGCACCCGGCTGGAATCGGCGGTCGGCGCCCTCCCCGCCACGGACGCCTCCGCCCCGTACTCGGCCCACGCGGACGCCGCCTGGCACGAGGTGCGCCGCCTGCTGCGCGTACACCGCTACGCGCGGGAGGCCCTGGGCGAGGACGCCCCGCGCCTCGCGGCGGCGAGCGGGGCCCTGAACCAGCACCGGGACGCCTCGGAGGCGGCCACCGCCTCGGCGACGGCGGCCCGCACCCCCCGGATCGCCCCGGCGACGGCCTACGCCCTGGGCGTCCTCCACGCGGACCAGCGCCACGCGGTGGAGGCGAGCCGCCTGACCTTCCACAGCCTGTGGGAACCGGCGCCGGTGTCCTGAGAAGCCCGCCCCCGGCCCCTTCGAGGGGCCGGGGGCGGATCCGTGTCCGGCCCCCGCCGGGCCCCGCCGCGCCGCCCGTCAGCGTCGAGATCCGGCCACTCGCGCCCGGCCGCCCCCGGCACCCCCCGCGACACCCCCACCTCCACTCCCGGTAAGGTCACGGCCCCATAACGGGGGGATAACGCCCGCTTAATCCCAGGTACAAAACCCCCCATCCGCACTCGCCCGTCCGCCATGGTTCACCGTCCGTTCACCAACCCCCGTCGACGACGTCACCTGTTCTGCCTAATTTCGGTAGCGCAAGGTGCGAGCCGATCAGGAAACAGCGGTCGCGCGCCTCGCCCACCACGTAGTCCTCTTCGCACGCCGCCCCGATACAGAAAGCGGCCGGCGGCCCCCCGGAAGGAACTCCCGAACAGTGAAGCTTCAGCGCAAGAACCGGCTTCGTGCCTCCGCCCTCGGGGCCCTCGTCGTGTCCGGCGCCCTGGTCCTCACGGCGTGCGGCTCGGACGACAACACGAACACCGGCGCCGACGGCACCCCGAAGGCCTCGGCCCCCGCCCCGGGCGACATCAAGTGCGACGGCGCCAAGGGCAAGCTGCTCGCCTCGGGCTCCTCCGCCCAGAAGAACGCCGTCGACCTGTGGGTCAAGAACTACATGGCCGCCTGCTCCGGCGTCGAGGTGAACTACAAGTCCTCCTCCTCCGGCGAGGGCATCGTCGCGTTCAACCAGGGCACCGTCGGCTTCGCCGGCTCGGACTCGGCGCTGAAGCCCGAGCAGGTCGAGGACTCGAAGAAGATCTGCACCGGTGGCGGCCAGGGCATCAACCTGCCGATGGTCGGCGGCCCCATCGCCCTCGGCTTCAACGTCGCCGGCGTGGACAAGCTGAACCTCGACGCCGCCACGATCGCCAACATCTTCAACGACAAGATCAAGAAGTGGGACGACGAGGCGATCAAGAAGCTGAACCCCGGCGTCACCCTCCCCTCCACCGCCATCCAGGCCTTCCACCGCTCCGAGGACTCGGGCACCACCGAGAACCTGGGCAAGTACCTCAAGGCCGCCGCCCCCGACGCCTGGTCCTACGAGGCCTCCAAGAAGTGGCCGGCCCCGGGTGGCCAGGCCGCGTCCGGCTCCGCCGGTGTCGCCTCCCAGGTCAAGGCCGTCGACGGCGCGATCGGCTACTTCGAGCTCTCGTACGCCACCTCGCAGAGCATCAAGACGGTCGACGTGAACACCGGTGCCGCCGCCCCGGTCAAGGCCAGCCCGGAGAGCGCCTCCAAGGCCATCTCCGCCGCCAAGGTCACCGGCACCGGCTCGGACCTGGCCCTCAAGCTCGACTACGCCACCAAGGCCGACGGCGCGTACCCGATCGTCCTGGTCACCTACGAGGTCGTCTGCGACAAGGGCAACAAGCCCGAGACGCTCGGCACCGTGAAGTCCTTCCTGGAGTACACCGCCTCGGACGCCGGCCAGAAGGCCCTCACCGAGAACGGCTACGCCCCGATCCCGGCCGAGATCAACACCAAGGTCCGCGAGGTCATCAAGTCCCTCGCCTAAAGCCCTGGAGCCCGAAGGCCCCGAGGCCCCAGGGCTCCGGAGCCACGAGGCTCAGTCCTGACCCCCGTGGTCCGGCCCGCCCCCGTCCGGGCGGGCCGGCCCGGGGACCCTCCCCCTCCACCCGGGGGAATCCGGTGCACCGCCGCCAGGGGGCTCGCCCCCCACACAGACCGGAAAGACCATGGCTTCCAGCACACCCACCCACATAGACACGGCTCCGCCCGTCTCCAAGAGCGGAAGGTCCACCGGCCGCGCCGGCGACAAGATCTTCCTGGGGCTCTCCAAGGGCTCCGGCATCCTGCTCCTGGTGATCATGGCGTCGATCGCCGCCTTCCTCACCTACCGGGCCAGCATCGCCCTGTCGAAGAACCAGGGGAACTTCCTCACCACCTTCGACTGGAACGCGTCGGCCAACCCCCCCGTCTTCGGCATCGCCGTCCTGCTCTTCGGCACCGTCGTCAGCTCGATCATCGCGATGGCCATCGCGGTTCCGATCGCCGTCGGCATCGCCCTGTTCATCTCGCACTACGCGCCGCGCAAGCTGGCCGCGCCCCTCGCCTACGTGGTCGACCTGCTGGCCGCCGTGCCGTCGATCATCTACGGCATCTGGGGCGCCCTCTTCCTCGTGCCGCAGCTGAACGGGCTGAACCTCTGGCTCGACGAGTACCTCGGCTGGACCTACGTCTTCGACAAGACCCAGGTCGGCGTCGCCCGCTCGCTCTTCACCGTCGGCATCCTCCTCGCGATCATGATCCTGCCGATCGTGACGAGCGTCAGCCGCGAGGTCTTCCTCCAGGTCCCGCGCATGAACGAGGAGGCCGCCCTGGCCCTCGGCGCGACCCGCTGGGAGGTCATCCGCCTGTCGGTGCTGCCCTTCGGCCGCTCCGGCGTCATCTCCGCCTCCATGCTCGGCCTCGGCCGCGCGCTCGGCGAGACCATGGCCGTGGCCACCGTCCTCTCCCCGAGCTTCCTGATCTCCGGGCACATCCTCGACCCGGGCGGCGGCACCTTCGCGCAGAACATCGCCGCGAAGTTCGACGAGGCCAACGAGTTCGGCCGTGACGCGCTCATCGCCTCCGGCCTCGTCCTCTTCCTGCTCACCCTGCTGGTCAACGGCGCCGCGCGCCTGATCATCGCCCGTCGCAAGGACTTCTCGGGGGCGAACGCCTGATGAGCCACGCACTCCAGGACCAGCGTCCCGCTCCGGTCCGCCGGTCCGCCTCCCCCGCCGGCCTGACCCGCGGCGGCCTGCCCCGCTGGGCCCCCGCCGGCATCGCCGTCGCCTCCGCCGTCCTCGGCAGCGTCATCGGCCTGGTCTTCGACCTGCACAGCAAGGTCCAGTGGGGCCTCATCGCAGCCCTCCTGTTCGTCGCGATCACGTACACCGCCAGCTCGGTCGTCGAGAACCGCCGCCAGGCCAAGGACCGCGTCGCCACCTCCGTCGTCTGGGTCTGCTTCGTCCTCGCGGTCGTCCCGCTGCTGTCCCTGATGTGGACCACGGTCAGCCGCGGCGCGAAGACCCTCAGCGGTGACTTCCTCAGCCACTCCATGAACGGCGTGACCAGCTTCGAGAAGGGCGGCGGCGTCTACCACGCGCTGCTCGGCACCCTGGAGCAGGTCGGCCTCGCCACCCTGATCGCGGCGCCCATCGGCCTGCTGACCGCCGTCTACCTGGTCGAGTACGGCAAGGGCCGGCTCGCCAAGTCCGTCACCTTCTTCGTCGACGTCATGACCGGCATCCCCTCCATCGTCGCGGGCCTGTTCATCCTGACGACCTGGAACCTGATGCTCGGCTTCGGCCCCTCCGGCTTCGCCGGCGCGATGGCCCTGTCGATCCTGATGATGCCGGTCGTGGTCCGCTCCACCGAGGAGATGCTCAAGCTCGTCCCGAACGAGCTGCGCGAGGCCGCCCTGGCCCTCGGTGTGCCGAAGTGGCGCGTGATCCTCAAGGTCGTCCTGCCCACGGCCATCGGCGGCATCTCCACCGGTGTCATGCTGGCCGTGGCCCGCATCGCCGGCGAGACCGCGCCGATCATGCTGCTGGTCTTCGGATCGCAGCTGATCAACGGCAACCCCTTCGAAGGTGCCCAGTCCTCGCTCCCGCTGTACATCTGGGAGCAGTACAAGGTCGGCAGTGAAGCCTCCTACGACCGTGCCTGGGCCGCGGCGCTCGTCCTGATCGCCTTCGTCATGATCCTGAATCTGGTGGCCCGCGGCATCGCCCGCTGGAAGGCCCCGAAGACCGGTCGCTAAAAGCGAGCCCATTAGCGGCTCCGCCGCGGTGACCACATGAAAGCGAAGTGACCCCTCATGGCCAAGCGAATCGACGTCAGCGGCCTCTCCGCCTTCTACGGCAGCCACAAGGCCATCGATGACATCTCGATGACCGTGGAACCCCGCTCCGTGACGGCCTTCATCGGCCCCTCCGGCTGCGGCAAGTCCACCTTCCTGCGCACCCTGAACCGCATGCACGAGGTCACCCCCGGCGGCCGCGTCGAGGGCAAGGTGCTGCTGGACGACGAGAACCTGTACGGCTCGAACGTGGACCCGGTCGCGGTGCGCCGCACCGTCGGCATGGTCTTCCAGCGCCCCAACCCCTTCCCCACCATGTCGATCTTCGACAACGTGGCGGCGGGCCTGCGCCTGAACGGCAGCTACAAGAAGTCCGAGCTCACGGACATCGTGGAGCGGTCCCTCAAGGGCGCGAACCTCTGGAACGAGGTCAAGGACCGCCTGAACAAGCCCGGCTCCGGCCTCTCCGGCGGCCAGCAGCAGCGTCTGTGCATCGCCCGCGCCATCGCGGTCGAGCCGGAGGTCCTGCTGATGGACGAGCCCTGCTCCGCCCTCGACCCGATCTCCACCCTCGCCATCGAGGACCTGATCGGCGAGCTCAAGGAGCGGTTCACGATCGTCATCGTGACCCACAACATGCAGCAGGCGGCCCGCGTCTCCGACCGCACCGCCTTCTTCAACCTCGCCGCCGTCGGTCAGCCCGGAAAGCTGATCGAGATCGACGACACGGACCGGATCTTCTCCAACCCGTCCGTCCAGGCGACCGAGGACTACATCTCGGGCCGCTTCGGCTGAACAGCCGGGGCCGCTCGCGCGGTCGTCCTGCGGTGCTGCATGGCGGTGCCACCGCAGGATGGAAGGAAAAAGGGCCGGCTCCCCCTGGGTGGGGGGAGCCGGCCCGCTTCACGTTCCGGACGCACTCAGCTGACGAAGGCCAGGTCCGCCAGCCAGAAGCAGACCGCCGCGACCAGGGCGGCAGCCGGCATGGTGATGAACCAGCCGAGGATGATGTTCTTGGCCACGCCCCAGCGGACCGCGTTGACCCGCTTGGTCGCGCCCACACCCATGATCGCCGAGGTGATCACGTGGGTGGTGGAGATCGGCGCCTTGAAGAGGAAGGCCGTGGCGAACATGATCGAGGCGCCGGTGGTCTCCGCCGCGAAGCCCTGCGGCGGGTCCAGCTCGATGATCTTGCGGCCGAGGGTGCGCATGATGCGCCAGCCGCCCGCGTACGTACCCAGCGACAGCATCACCGCGCACGCGATCTTCACCCAGACCGGGATCGGGTCGTCGGCGCCCTGCACGTCGGCGATGACCAGGGCCATCACCACGATGCCCATGGTCTTCTGGGCGTCCTGGAGGCCGTGGCCGAGGGCCATGCCGGCCGCGGAGACCGTCTGCGCGATGCGGAAGCCGCGCTTGGCCTTGTGCGGGTTGGCGCGGCGGAACATCCACAGGATGGCGACCATCACCAGGTAGCCGGCGACCAGGCCGACGACCGGCGACAGGAACATCGGGATGACGACCTTCTCGATCACCCCGTCCCACAGGACGCCGATCCCGCCGGCCAGCGCCGCGCCCACCATGCCGCCGAACAGCGCGTGGGAGGAGGACGAGGGCAGTCCGAAGTACCAGGTGACGAGGTTCCACACGATCGCGCCGACCAGGGCGGCGAAGAGGATCCACATGCCCCGGTTGCCGTGGGGCGTCTCGATCAGGCCCTTGCTGACCGTGTGGGCGACGCCGCTGCCGAGGAAGGCACCGGCGAGGTTCATCACCGCGGCCATCGCCAGCGCCGCGCGCGGGGTCAGCGCCCGCGTCGAGACGGAGGTCGCGATGGCGTTCGCGGAGTCGTGGAAGCCGTTCGTATAGGTGAAGCCGAGCGCGACACCGATGGTCACGACCAGAGCGAAGGTGTCCACGGGGTTCAGGACTCCTTGACGGCGATGGTCTCCACCGTGTTCGCGACGTGCTCGAACGCGTCGGCGGCCTCTTCGAGGACGTCGACGATCTGCTTGAGCTTCAGCACCTCGATGGCGTCGTACTTGCCGTTGAAGAGCTGGGCCAGCAGCTTGCGGTGGATCTGGTCGGCCTGGTTCTCCAGCCGGTTGACCTCGATCCAGTACTCGGTGAGGTTGTCCATCGTCCGCAGGTGCGGCATGGCCTCGGCGGTCAGCTCGGCCGCCCGCGCCAGAACCTCGATCTGCTGCTCGACGCCCTTGGGGAGTTCCTCGACGTTGTAGAGGACGACGAGGTCGACGGCCTCCTCCATGAAGTCCATGATGTCGTCGAGCGACGACGCCAGGCTGTAGATGTCCTCGCGGTCGAACGGCGTGATGAACGACGAGTTCAGCTGGTGGAAGATCGCGTGGGTGGCGTCGTCCCCCGCGTGCTCCGCCGCCCGCATCCGTTCCGCGATCTCGGCCCGGGCGGAGGGGTCCGCTCCGAGCAGTTCCATCAGGAGCTTGGAGCCCGTGACGATGTTGTCCGCGGATGCGGCGAACATGTCGTAGAAGCTCGTCTCCCTGGGGGTCAGACGAAATCGCACGTGAGGTCCTCGGGGTGTTGGATTCGGTCAGGCTGATGCTAGGCGCATCCCCCGGCCACGGCTAACCGGCGTCCCCGGGTGTCGTCCATCAGGCAGAGTGGGCCGTACGGATCCCAGTCCCTGCGGCACGGGCGAAGTAACCTATACCCAAGAGGGGTATATACCCCCTCGTTCCGGACCACGGGAGGACTCATGACGACCATCGAGGCGGAGGACTCCGGGGCCGTTCCCGTCCACGGCTACCACCACCAGAAGGACGAGCACCTCAAGCGGCTGCGCCGGATCGAGGGCCAGATCCGGGGCCTCCAGCGGCTCGTCGACGAGGACGTGTACTGCATCGACATACTCACCCAGGTCTCGGCGAGCACGAAGGCCCTCCAGTCCTTCGCCCTCCAGCTCCTGGAGGAGCACCTGCGGCACTGCGTGGCGGACGCCGCCGTCAAGGGCGGTACCGAGATCGACGCCAAGGTGGAAGAGGCCACGAAGGCCATCGGCCGCCTGCTGCGCAGCTAGTTCCGGCCACGCCGGTCCCGGCCCCACCGGTCCCGGCCCCGTCGGCTAAGGCCCGATCCCCATCAGCACCTCGTCGATCCGGTCCTGACTGAGCCGGTCCTCGGCCGCGGCCGAGGCCGCGATGATCAGCTCCCCGCAGAGCTCGATCTCGGCGAGCGCCACGTGGTCCTGCACCGTCGTACCGCCTGCGGGAGTCACGCGTGCCACCTCTCTCTGCCGCCATCGCCCGTCCGGCACCCGGCTTCCCAGCCTAGGGACCGCCACTCGTACCGCGCATGACACGGATGGACCATTTCCGGATAGTGGAGCCATGGCCCGGACGTACCGCCCGGGCCCTTCCGGCCGGCTATTCGGCGATCTTCCCGGCGTAAATGTCCCCGTCTGCGGGCAATACGACGCTGACCGGGGTGCCGAACCCGTACAGCAGCGTCGTCGACGAGACATCGATCACGCCATTCTTGACGTACGAGAAGCGGTGCCGGACCTTCCGCAGACGGCCCTGCTCGTCCAGGTAGGCGTCGAAGGGCACGCTGTCCTTGCTGAACCCTTTCGCCGCCGCCTGCAGCGCTTCCCTGACCCCCGCGGAGGCGCTCTGCGCGGCCCGCCCGATGTCCGTGGTCCCCCGGTAGTGGCGCACCTTGGTCCCGGCCACGTCGGTCTCGCCCACGTACGTCACCTCCTGCGCGCCCCGCAGCAGCTCGGCGGCGACCAGCGGGTCGGTGGCCCCGCCGGTGACGAGGTTCCCGTCGGGGAGGGCCGCGGTGTCGAGGCGCACCCACTTGTCGTCGGGGACGCCGGCGCCCCGGTTCTTCATGTAGAGCGCCCCGGGGACGAGCAGCTCGGTGATCGGCCGGTGCTCGGGCCGGCCCTTCACGTCGGCGGGCAGCATCACCAGCAGCTGGCCCATCCGCTTGCGGAAGTCGACCCCGCCCTCGCCCCGGATGGTCACCCGGGTCCCGCCGGTGGCCATCTCCATCGCCGTACGGGCCTGCGCGCTCCCGGTGGTGGTCAGCGCGTCGGCGGCCCCGCGGACCGCCGCCGCCGGGTCGCCGGGGGGCCGGGCGTCGCCCGCCCCGCCGCCGGCCACCGTTCCGCTCGCGGCGCCGCATCCGCCCAGCGCGGCCACGGTGACGGCCACGCAGGCCGCGAGCACCGCCTCGCCCGCACGCCGTCGCCGTCGCCGCCGCCGCTTGTGCTGGTGCACCACCATCGCCTGCCAACCCCCAACGCATGACCGCTGCTTGCCCGAGGCCCCCACCCGCTCCGGTTAACGAGGTCCCGGGTTTCCCGTAACGGTCCGGAAGTGGCCAGGGGCCGTACCCGCACTGGGCCGCCCCCGGTACCGTGGAGACGTGGATCCGCACACCAAGGCGACCCAGATCGCTCCGTTTACCGCTGTGCCCGACCCGCGTCACCCCGCGGAACCGGCGCAGACACCCCTCGGACACACGACGAGCACCGCCGAGCGGGGCTCCTTCTGCCTGGCCGTCTGCAGCTGCGGCTGGACGGGCCCGGCCCGCCGCTCCCGCGACCTGGCCCGCAAGGACGCCACCAGACACTCCTCAACCGACTGACCGCCCACCACCCCCGACACCGCCGGACCTCCGCCAGCCACCCCCGGCTGAGCGACCGCCGCCCACCCACCGCCACCGACCGACCTTCGCCGACCGCCCCTTGGCCGGCCAGGTCCCTGTGACCCCGGTGGGCGGGCCACCACCGCCCGCCACCGACCGGCCTTCGCCTGCCGACCCTGCGACCCCGGTAGGCGGGCCACCACCGCCCGCCACCGTCACCGACCGGCCCTCGCCAGCCACCCCCTTGGCCGGCCAGGCCCCTGCGGGCCCCGGCGGGCCGCCACCGGCCGCCCGGCACCACCTGGCCGGCGACGGCCGGTCTTCTTCGGCCAGGCCTCGCCGGCCAGGCCGGGTCGGCCGGTACCTGCCGCCCTGCCGGAGGCACTCCGCCCCGGGCCACGCAGCCCGGCCCGATCTCCCGGCCCGCCCCCGCTCGCCCTGCCGCGCCCCGCGGCCGGGCGTGTCGCCCGTTCGGCCTTCCCGACTGGACGGGGTGGCCGGGACCGGTTGCGCTGGAGGCATGCCAGGAACCGCACCCCGCGTCGCGGCCCTCCTCTGGGCCCTGCTGATCGCGCTCACCCCGGCCGCGGCGGCCTGGGCCCGCCCCGTGGGCTCGGCGGACGGGCCGGCCGACGTGGCGCTGGCCATCGGGCTCACCGCCGCCGCGGCGACGGCCACCGGGCTGTGGCTGCGCTCCCGCTACCGCCGCGAGGAGGCCGAGCAGCAGGGCACCGGCGGCGAGGGCGGCGATCCGTGACGCCCCGCCCGCGCCCGACGGCGGTCCGGCTGTGCTTCGGCGCGGCGGGCGTGTGCCTGCTGCTGGCGCTCCTGCTGGCCCTCTGGAACCCGTGACGGGACTCGGTCGACGCCCCCGGGAACCCGGGCAGCCCGCGTATCGCCGCCCTGCACCCGCCCGCGTACCGGCGTCCCGTCCCAGTCCCCGGACCCGTACCGGCGTCCCGTCCCGGCCCCGTACCCGTATCGGTGTCCCCGGAGTACCGGCGCCCCGTACCCGCCCCGGGACCCGTACCGGCGCCCCCACCCCCGGACCCGTACCGGCCCGCGCGGGGAGCCGGCGTACCGGGTCAGGCGGCGAGGTCGCTCTCGGCCGGTCGCTGGGCCAGCTCCACCGGCCGGGCCACCACCCGCTCCCGGGCCCGTACGAGCCGCCCCAGCCGCGGCGTCCGCGCCAGCGCCCGCGCCAGCGGGGTCAGCCCGGCCATGGCGAGCGGTGCGAGGATGAGCACGACGGCGGTGCCGAGCGCGAACCCGCCGATGACGTCGGTCGGGTAGTGCACGCCGAGGTAGACCCGGCACAGCCCCTCGGCGAGCGCGAGCCCGATCCCGACGAGCCCGAGCCGGCGGTTGGCCAGGAACACCCCGATGCCGACCGCCATCGCGAGGGTCGCGTGGTCGCTGACGAAGGAGAACCCGGCGTCCGCCCCGCCGCCCACACCGCCGAGCACCTCGAGCCCCTCGTGCGCGACGAACGGCCGCGGCCGCGCCACGAACCCGCGCAGCGGCACGTTCACCATCAGCGCGATCGCGGCGGCCAGCGGGGCCCACACCAGCGCGGCGAACGACTCGGCGGCGACGGCCTCCTCCTGCTTCCGCGCCCCGCGCCAGCACCACAGCACGAGCAGGACCATGGCGAGCGGCAGCCCGTAGGAGGCGAGCAGGGCGACGCCCCGGTCGAACCAGTCGGGGGCGTGCCGGGCGAAGCCGTTGATCCGGTACAGCAGGCTGACATCCACATTCGGCCCACCGGTCGTGAGTCCAGCCATGTGACGCGGCCCCTTGCCTGCCTAGGTCCCGTGTGGGCGCACGACGGTGTGCGCCCCCTTCAAACCCCCCGCCGATCAATCCCCGTGACCATGGAACGCCCGTTCCCCGAGCATGGTTCCACTCTCCACCGGATGATCACGCCAACGTTATCCAAGAGTGACTCATCGTCGCAGCTCAGGGCCTGTGCTTCACGGAGAGTCGCTAAGCCTTCGGAGCAGCGGGAGAACGCTCCGGTAGGGCCTCCGCCCCTTCCTTCGTCACCCGGGTGGCGCCGAAGTAGTCGGGGGTGTCGATCTTGTCGAAGCGGATGACGGCGCCGGTGAACGGGGCATTGATCATGTATCCGCCGCCCACGTACAGCCCGACGTGCCGGATCTCCCGAGAGTTCGTCAGATCGTCGGAGAAGAAGACGAGATCACCGGGGAGCAGCTCACCGCGCGCGGGATGCGACCCGGCGTTGTACTGGTCGTTGGCCACGCGCGGCAGCTCGACCCCCACGGTCTCGTACGCCGCCTTGGTCAGCCCGGAACAGTCGAACCGCCCGTTGTCCGCGGCCGTCCCGTCACCACCCCACAGATACGGCGTCCCGAGCTGCTTCTGCGCGAAGTACACGGCCCCGGCGGCCTGCTGGGAGGGGGAGACGCGGCCGACGGGGCGCGCGAAGCTCTTCTCCAGCGAGCGGATGGCCTTCACGTACCCCTGCGTCTCGTTGAGCGGGGGCACACCGCCGGCCTTGATGACCCGGTAGGGACCGGCGTTGTAGGCGGCGAGCATATTGTCCGACGGATCGCCTGGTACTCCCGCGACGTCCTTGGCGAGTTGGCAGTCGTACGAGGCGGCCGAGGGGATCGCGTCCTTGGGGTCCCAGATGTCACGGTCGCCGTCACCGTCACCGTCGATGCCGTACGTGGCCCAGGTCTCCGGAATGAACTGGGCGATGCCGCGCGCGTCGGCATGGCTGAGCGCATCGGGCTTCCAGTTGCTCTCGGTGTACAACTGCGCTGCCAGCATGGCCGGATTGAGCGCGGGACAAAGGTTTCCCCACTTCTCCACCAGCGGCTGGTAGATCGCCGGAACCGACCCCTTGACCAACCCGACGGCGCCCTGCCTGCCGCCCTTCACCAGGCCCGCCGCCGCCGAGTACGTGCCGACGACCAGCAGCGCGACGAAGGTCAGGCACACGCCGATCCCGATCCCGCTTGCCACCCAGAATTTGCGCACCCGTCAACACTGCCTTACGGCAGCTCGCATGACAGTGCATTCATCAGTCTGTCTTGACACTATTTCACCGGAAAGCCGGTGCAGTAGACGCTGCTGTACTCCTTGACGCCCCGGACCCGGTAGATCAGCACGGTCCAGTCGCCCGGGTCGTTGGCGACCGGGATGGCCGGGAACCTCTTGCGGGTCCCCTCGTTGTCCACGAGCTGCGTGGAGAAGTCGTCCGGGTACGTGAGCTGCACCTCGCCGCCGGGGCCCGGGTTCTTGAGGTCGACGGGCTTGCTGGCATAGCCGATGCCGTGGTTGTAGTCCCGGACGAAGTCGTAGGGCCGCTGGGTGCTCTCGTCGATCTCGTGCGGGGGCTTGACCCCGACGGAGATGGTGTAGGGGGCCTTCTCCGTGTTGTACGGCTTCAGGTAGACGCGGATCTTGACCTTGCCCGTCACCGTCTTCGCCTGCGGGTCGTCGGCGTCCACGACGGAACTCGTCAGGAACTCCGCCCGTTCCTCCCCGGGCAGGTTGCAGTGGCCGCCGTCCGCGCCGTCGGTCCACAGGTCCCTTGACACCTTGTTCGGCTCGATGTGGTCGGGCACCGCGCCCAGCGCCCCGGCGCTCCCACCCGGGGCGGGCGGGGCCGGGCTCGACGCCGCCGGACCGGAGGACGCGGAGGACACCGCGCCCGGCGTGCCCGGGCCGGCCGACGGTCCGCCCGCCTGCGCCCCCCGCCCGTCCCCGTCGCCCTGGAGCAGCAGGTACCCGCCCGTCCCGATCCCGCCCACGAGGAGGCCCACCAGGACCGCCACCGCCCACCGCGGTACCGCCCGCTTCGGCGCCGCGGCCGCCGGTCCGCCCGGCACGTAGGTGGGCACGTACCCCGAAGGCCTCGCCGGCAGCCCCGGTCCGATCGTCGACGGCAGCAGCCCCGGGACCTGGCCCGCGCCCCCCGCGGTCGCCGTGAGCGAGGCGTACACCGGGTCGTCGACCAGCGCCGAGTCCACCGCGCAGCGGCGGATGATCTCGGCGAGGGCGGGCCTGGAGCCCGGCTCCGTCAGCACGCACTCCTTGATCAGCGCGGCCAGTCCGGGCTCCACGCCCGCGACGTCGATCTCCCCGTGCACCGCCCGGAAGTTGACCGCCGTCGGCTCGCCGGTCCCGTACGGGGGCCGGCCCGTGGCCGCGTAGGCGAGCGTGGCCCCGAGCGCGAAGACGTCGGCGGCATCCGCGGCCTCGCCGCGCAGGAGCACCTCGGGGGCCGTGTAGCCGGGCGTGCCGGGGGCGGCACCGGCCTGCGTCAGGGCCGTCTCGGACACGCCCTTGGCGATGCCGAAGTCGATCAGCTGGGGCCCCTGCGCGCCGAGGATGACGTTCTGCGGCTTGAGGTCCCGGTGCGTGACCCCGTACGCGTGCACGCTCGCGAGTCCCTCCGCCAGCGCGGCGAACAGCCTGCGGCAGGAGGCCGCGGGCAGGGGCCCGGACTCGCGCACCGCGTGGCTGAGCGTGGGGCCTGCCACGTACTCGGTGGCGAGCCAGTACGGCGGCGCCGCCAGCGAGGCGTCGATCAGGTTCGCGGTATAGGCCGAGCGCACCGCGCGGACCGTCTCCGCCTCCCGGCGGAACCGCGCGAGCGCCTCCGGATGCTCGGTGATCTCCTCTTTGATCACCTTGACGGCCACCAGACGGCCGCCCGGCGACCGCCCGAGGTACACCTGCCCCATCCCCCCGGCCCCGAGCCGGGCCAGCAGGGTCTGCGCCCCGATATGGGCCGGGTCGGTGTCTCTCAGCGCCTCCATCCGCACGAGGGTGCCACACCGACTCCCCAGGTGGAGAAGGGGGGTTGACGCCTCACCGCCCCGCCACGAACAGACTCTGCGCCCCCCGCCCGATCGGCCCCTTCTCATCGTGCAGCCGCGCGTCCGCCAGCCCGATCCCGCCCGGGTCCACGCTCGTCCGCGCCTCCACGCACACCCACTCCCCCACCGGGTACCGGTGCAGGTGGACGGTCAGATCGCCGTTGACGAACACGAACCGCCGCAGGTCCATCACCGCGCTGATCCCGTTCCCCGAGTCCGCGGCGACCAGCACCCGGTCCAGCGGCCGCACCGGCTCCCCCGCCACCAGCGGCACCCGCATCCGCATCCAGCAGGTACCCGGCCCCGGCTCGACGAAGGTCCCCTCCGTGAACCGGGTCTCCACCGACGTGTGGTAGCCCGTCTCCCACGGCACGGGGAAGAACGGGGTCACCCCCACCTCCCCCGGCGGCGCCACCAGCGCCCCCTCGGCCACCGCCGGCACCGGCTCGCCCGCCACCCTGATCCGCAGCGCCCGCGCCAGCATCACCGGCGCGTCCGCACCGGCCGGGGTGAGGGCCGCCTCGACCAGCTCGGTGCCCCGCCCCGCCCGCAGCACCGACGTGGCGACCGTCAGCTCCCCGATCGGCACCGGCCGCAGGATCTCGTACGTGATCCGCGCGACCCGCATGTCCCCGCGCGCCCCCGGACGCTCCTCCACCGCCCGGCCGAGCAGCGCGGCGGGCGGGCCGGCGTGCTGCGCGCCCTCGTCCCACGGCCCGCGCGTGGCCCCGGTGGCCCGGAAGCGCCCCTCGCCGATCCGCTCGTAGAACCCGTCCATCCCGCCGCCCCCGCCGCCGTCAGCATCCATGCCGCCGCACGCTACCGAGAGGTAACCCACGGCACCACCCCTCCATCACCCCCTGCGGCACCCTCCACCCCGCCTCAGCGGGCGAGCCCGAGACCCACCCCCAGCCCCACCAACACCGACCCGATCGCCCGGTTCAGCGCCTTCTGCGCCCGCAGCATCCGCTCGCGCAGCGCCGAGTGGGAGAAGAACAGCGCCACCGCCCCGAACCACACCAGGTGCGCCCCCGACATGAACAGCCCGTACCCGGCCTGCTGCCAGGCCGGCGTCTGCCGGTCCACCACCTGCGTGAACGTGGACACGACGAACAGCGTCGTCTTCGGATTCAGCACGTTCGTCAGGAACCCGGACCGCAGCGCCCCCAGCCGCGTCAGCTCCGGCTTCGACTCCAGGTCCACCGTGAGCTCCGCCCGCGCCCGGAAGGTACGGACGCCGATCCACACCAGGTACCCGGCACCCGCCAGCTTGATCGCCGTGAACAGGGCGGTCGACGAGGCGATCAGCAGCCCCACCCCGAGCATCGTGTACGAGACGTGCACCAGCACCCCGGCCGCGACCCCCGCCGCGGCGAACAGCCCGGTGGACCGCCCGTACAGATAACTGTTCCGCACGACCATGGCGAAGTCCGCCCCCGGACTCACGACGGCGAGCAGCGTAATGACGGCAACCGCGATCACTTCAGTCATGCACGGATGCTCACCGCCCCCTGGCCGTGGATCAAGACCCCGTCGAGCGACAATGGACGGGTGCCCAGCTCTCCCCGCCCCGCCACGCCCGCCCTCCCCCTCCTCCAGGCCGACTGCGCGAACTGCTTCGCGCTCTGCTGCGTCGCCCTGCCCTTCGCGAAGTCCTCGGACTTCGCGGTGAACAAGGCCGCCGGCACCCCCTGCAAGAACCTCCGGGAGGACTTCCGCTGCGGCATCCACAACCGCCTGCGCGACCAGGGGTTCCAGGGCTGCACCGTCTTCGACTGCTTCGGCGCGGGCCAGCAGATCTCCCAGGTCACCTTCGAGGGCCGCGACTGGCGCACCCACCCCGACACCCGGCAGGCGATGTTCGACGCCTTCCCCGTCATGCGCCAGCTGCACGAGCTGCTCTTCTACGTCGCCGCCGCCCTCGACCTCCCGGCGGCCGCCCCCCTCCACCCGGCCCTGCGCACCCTCCTCACCCGGACCGAGGCCCTGACCCGGGCCGACGCGGACGCCCTCGCCGCGCTCGACGTCCCCGCCCTCCGCCAGGAGATCAACACCCTCCTCCTCAAGGCGAGCGAACTGGCCCGCGCCAAGGCCCCGGGCCGCAGGAAGAACCACCGCGGCGCCGACCTGATGGGCGCCCGCCTCGCCGGAGCCGACCTCCGCGGCGCCAACCTGCGCGGCGCCTACCTGATCGCCGCCGACCTCGGCCGGGCCGACCTGCGCGGCGCCGACCTGATCGGCGCGGACCTCCGCGACACGAACCTCCGCGACGCCGACCTCCGCGACACCCTCTTCCTCACCCAGGCCCAGCTCAATGCCGCCCGGGGCAACCCCGGAACCCGGATCCCCCCGACCCTCACCCGCCCCGCCCACTGGGCCTGACCCGCACGACCGTCCCCAGCGCACGCCCCACCGCCGTGCGCCCCGCACGCATCCGCACGCCCCCCGAGCGCCACGACCGCGCCACGACCACGGCGCGCCACCCGCCGAGCCGCCAGTCATTGCCCGAGGTCACCCCCCGTGATACACAGAGTGACCAGGTCAGGCCATGCGTACGAGCGCTCACACGGCCCGGGACCCGGGACATCGGGTAAAGAGACCGGCCAAGTCGACGACGGCCGACGTTTCATCAGCGAAGATAGTGCGTGACCCCTGCCGTCGGGCACGGGCTACCGGAACTACCCATACAGGGGCGGTGAGTTACATGATCCTGGCAGCCGAAAAGGGCGACATCACCACCATCATCGGCGGAATCGCCCCGAACTGGGGGCCGTTCGGCAGTCTCGGCAACGAAGCGAAGGTCATGATCGAGGTCATCATGGCCGTGGCGATCCTCCTGTGCCTCGGCATCGCCATCTGGGGCGCCGCCAAGCAGCGCATCGGCGCCACCGCCCTGCGCGACACGTTCAGCGCGGAACAGGGCAAGGGCCTGATCGTGGCCGGGCTCACCGGAGTCTTCATCATCGGCTCCCTCGGCACCCTCTTCACGATCGTCTACGGAATGGCCGTCTAGCAGAACCACCGCGGCCGGCCGCACCCTGATGAGGAATCACCACACCGCGCCTGCGCGGAAACGAGCGCTACCGTCGTACGACGCGGAGGGGGCGGACGACAGGCAATGAGCAACGACGACCAGTACGGCGGGGGCGCCGTAGGCGGCACGGGCCAGACCCGCACCCGCCTCCCGGACTCCCCCTCCGACGCCTACGGCACCCCCCGCCGCACCCCCCGCGCCTCGCGCGGCCTGATCACGGTGGTCGGTGTCGTGGTCCTGCTCATCGCCGCGATCGCCTTCGCGAACCAGTCCCACGACACCCCGAACACCCCCACCTCGAACAAACCCCCCACCACCAACCCCACAGCCCCGACGGGCACGGCCCCGGTCACCGCCAAATCCGCCGGCATCCCGAAGGGCTTCGCCCACGACGAACAGGGCGCCCAGTCGGCGGCGGCGAACTACACGGTGGCGCTGGGCTCCGACGGGATGTTCGACGCCGCCCGCAGGAAGGCGATCGTCCAGGCCGTCTACACCCCCGACACCGCGGCGGCGCGCCAGGCCGAACTCGACCGGCTGTACAGCGACCCGGGCTTCCTCGGCCGGATCGGGCTGGAGGCCGGCGGCAAGGCACCGAAGAACATGGTCTTCGTCAGCCGTACGAACCCGGCCGGTACCAAGATGGAGAAGATCGACGGCGACACCGCCACCGTCTCCGTCTGGTCCTCCACCCTGTTCGGACTCGCGGGTGAGGGGTCGAAGTCCCCCGTCTCCGAGGGCTGGTACACGAACACGTTCGAACTCCGTTGGGTGAACGGCGACTGGTGGGTCTCGAACTTCACACAGAAGGACGGCCCGACCCCGGTCGGCCGCGACCAGACGGCCTCGTCGGCCGAGGACATGTCCGCAGCCGTGTCGCAGTTCGGAGGGCTCACCTATGCGCGCTGACATCCGTCGCGGCATGTCCCTGACGGCCGTCGTCGCGGCCGTGCACACCAGCCTCCTGCTCCTGGCGACCCGTGCGATGGCCGCCCCGACGCCGACGCCCAGCACGCCGGTGACACCCGGGGCGACGCCAACCGGAACCCCGCAGCCCAGCAACAACCCCTGCGAACTCATCAAGGCCCCGGCACGGGACTACTGCGAGAACGGCAACGGCCCCGCATCCAGCGGCGCGCCGCGCACCGGTCTGTCCCCGGGCGACCCGGGCACCGACGCCCTCAACCCCCTGGCCTCCCTAGCCCGCGGCTGCGCCGACGCCGCCGCCTGGATCGTCGGGAAGCTCAGCGAAGCCGTCAAGGGCACCGCCAACGTCGACTTCACCAACCCCGCCTTCCTCCAGCAGTACGCGGTCGTCTTCGCCGCCAGCACCGTCCTCACCCTCGTCCTCTGGCTCCTGGCCGTAGCCAAGCGCGCCATCCGCGGCGTCCCCCTCTCCACCGCCCTCTCCGAGGCCATCGGCTTCCTCTGGCTGACCGTCCTCGCCTCCGCCTTCACCCCCCTGATCCTCTACACCGTCGTCTCCGCCACCGACGGCGTCACCGACGTCATCGCCTCCGCCACCGGCAGCCAGAGCGACGTCTTCTTCGGCTCCTTCACCGACGCCCTCAAAAAGGGCGAGGACATCGGCGGCGGCCCGATCATGCTGATCGTCGTCGCCCTCGTCACCGTCCTCGCCGCAGGCGTCCTCTGGCTGGAGCTCGTCATCCGCGCCGCCCTGCTCTACGTCGGCGCCCTCCTCGGCACCGTCGTCTACGCCGGACTCGTCGACCGCAACATGTGGGGCCACGTCCGCCGCTGGGCCGGCATCATGATCGCCGTCATCCTCGTGAAGCCGGTCATCGTCATCGTCCTCGGCCTCGCCGGAGCCCTCGCCGGAGAGAAGGGCCCCAACGCCTTCTCCGCCGTCGTCTCCGGCCTCGCCATCATCCTCCTGGCGATCTTCGCCTCCGCCATGATCTACCGGTTCGTGCCCGGCTTCGGCGACGAGATCGCCTCCGCCCGCAGCAACCGCAAGCAGGCCACCGACGGCGCCCAGGCCGCCGCCGTCATCAGCTCCCCGGCCTCCCTCGTCTCCCAGGGCATCAAGACCCACAGCAGCCGCGGCGGCGCCCACCGCGCCGGAGGCGGCGGCCCCACCGGCGGCGACGCCAACCAGATCTCCGGAGGCATGGCCGCCCACAGCAGCCGCGGCTCCGGCAGCGGGACCGGCGGCGGAAGCGTCCCGCCCGCCGCCCCCGCGCCCCGCACTGGCTCGAGTACGAGGAACACAGGAGGTGACGGGCGTTGACGACCCAGTCCCACCAGCTCCACCCGGTCGCGCCCCGCCGCACGTATCTCATCGGCCGGGCCCGGCCGAACGCGATCGTCGGCAAGAACCGCGAAACCGGCGAGATCGCCCTGATCATCGTCGGCGCGTTCCTCGGCATGATGAGCGGACTGCTCGTCCCCGACCTCACCCTGCGCATCGTCAGCCTCGCCGGCTTCCCGATGCTCGCCCTCGCCGCCGTGTACGTCCCCTACAAGGGCCGCACCTTCTACCGGTGGTTCGAGATCAGCCGCAGCTACAAGCGCACCCTCCGCCGCGGCACCACCTACCGCTCCTCCTCCATGGAGGCCGGCACCCGCGCCGTCGACGGCCGCGAGGTCGAGGTCGGCCCGCCCCCCGGCATCGGCCGCATCAACTGGCTCGCCGCCCCCTTCGGCCCCGACGAGATCGCCGTCCTCCTGCACGCCGACCGCCGCACCGTCACCGCCGCCATCGAGATCGAGGGCCCCGGCGTCGGCCTCCGCGACAGCGAGGACCAGGAAGCCCTCGTCGACCGCTTCGGCACCCTCCTCAAGCACGTCGCCAACGGCGACGGCTTCGTCACCCGCCTCCAGATGCTCGCCCGCACCCTCCCCGCCGACCCCGACGCCCACGCCAAGGACGTCGCCCAGCGCGGGGACACCACGGCCGCCACCTGGCTGCGCGACTCCTACGACCAGCTCCAGTCGATGGTCTCCACCTCCTCGGAGCAGCACCGCGCCTACCTCGTGGCCTGCATGCACTACACCCGCGAACTCGCCGCCGAGGCCACCACCATCGCCCGCGCCGGCAGCACCAAGGGCCGCAAGCTCGACCGCGACGCCGGCCTCGCCATCGTCATGGCCCGCGAGCTCACCGACATCTGCGCCCGCCTCGCCGAAGCCGACATCCGCGTCCGCCAGCCCCTCGGCCAGGGACGTCTGTCCTCCCTCGTGCACTCCATGTACGATCCGGACCACCCGATCGACCACATCCAGGCCATGACCAAGCGCAACGCCTGGCCCGCCGAGCTCGACGCCGTGGAGCCCACCTACCTCCAGGCCAAGACCCGCGAATCCTCCACCCGCGCCCCCTGGTGCCACGCCACCGCGTGGATCAAGGAATGGCCGATGACCCCCGTCGGCGTGAACTTCCTGGCCCCGCTGCTCGTCCACACCCCGGACGTCATCCGCACCGTCGCCGTCACCATGGACCTCGAACCCACCGAGATCGCCATCGAGCGCATGCTCACGGAGAAGACGAACGACGAGGCCGACGCCTCCCGCGCCGCCAAGATGAACCGCACCGTCGACCCCCGCGACATCGCCGCACACGGCCGGCTCGACCAGAGGGGTGAAGATCTCGCCAGCGGCGCTGCCGGGGTCAACCTCGTCGGGTACATCACGGTGTCCTCGCGTTCCCCCGAAGCCCTCGCCCGCGACAAGCGCACCATCCGCGCCTCCGCCGGCAAGTCCTACCTGAAACTCGAGTGGTGCGACCGCGAGCACCACCGCGCCTTCGTCAACACCCTGCCGTTCGCCACCGGCATCCGACGCTAGCCGGAAGGAAGAGCCGCCATGCGAGATCCCATGTCCGCGCTGACGGACGCCTTCACCAGCTTCCTCTTCGGCAAGGTCGAGACCACCCGCCTGCCCGTCCGCACCTCCACCGGCCAGGCCCAGGCCGTCTACCTGCCCACCGCCGCCCCCGGCCTCGGCGACTCCGGCGTGATCATCGGACGCGAGGTCTACAGCGGCAAGGGCTACATCTACGACCCCTTCCAGCTCTACGGCCAGCAGCTCCCGGCCCCCCACTGGCTCGTCCTGGGCGAATCCGGCAACGGAAAGTCAGCCCTCGAGAAGACCTACGTCCTGCGCCAGCTCCGCTTCCGCGACCGCCAGGTCGTCGTCCTCGACGCCCAGGGCGAGGACGGCGTCGGCGAGTGGAACCTGATCGCCCAGCAGCTGGGGATAACCCCCATCCGCCTGGATCCCATCGCCGCCAACGACGACGGGATCCGCCTCAACCCCCTCGACCCGGCGATCACCACGACCGGCCAGCTCGCGCTGCTCCGGACCATCATCGAAGTGGCGATGGGCCACGGCCTGGACGAACGCTCCGGCTTCGCCCTCAAGGTCGCGCACGCCTACGTCGTCGACACCATCCGGGACCGCCAGCCCGTCCTCACCGACATCGTCGAACAGCTCCGCCACCCCGAACCCGAGTCCGCCCTCGCGATGAACGTCGACATAGACGATGTCCGGGCCTGGGGCCTCGACGTCGCGCTCGTCATCGACCGTCTCGTGGACGGCGACCTGCGCGGCATGTTCGACGGCCCGACGACGGTCGGCATCGACCTCGACGCCCCCCTGATCGTCTTCGACCTCTCCCACATCGACCGCAACTCCATCGCCATGCCCATCCTCATGGCGATCGTCGGCGTGTGGCTGGAACACACCTGGATCCGCCCGGACCGGAAAAAACGGATCTTCCTGGTCGAAGAGGCCTGGCACATCATCAACAGCCCCTTCGTGGCCCAGCTGTTCCAGCGCCTCCTGAAGTTCGGCCGCCGCCTCGGCCTGTCCTTCGTCGCCGTCGTCCACCACCTCTCCGACGTCGTCGACGGAGCCGCCGCCCGCGAGGCCGCGGCCATCCTCAAAATGGCCTCGACCCGCACCATCTACGCCCAGAAGGCCGACGAGGCCCGCGCCACGGGCCGCGTCCTCGGCCTCCCGCGCTGGGCCGTGGAGATCATCCCGACCCTCACCCCCGGCATCGCCGTCTGGGACGTCAACGGCAACGTCCAAGTGGTCAAACACCTGATCACCGAGACCGAACGCCCCCTCGTCTACACGGACCGCGCGATGACGGAGTCCTCCACCCCCCAGCACCTCCCCGAGGACCTGCTGGCCGCGGAACTCGAAGCGGAGGAACGCGCCCTGTACATCGAACGCCAGCGGGGCGGCGGCCCCGGATCAGCGACCACGGTGGCCTGACCGACATGCACGACGGCAGAGGTACGGAGCCCCGCGCGCGCGGCGGCGGCATCCCCGACGGAGCACTGGTCGGCCTCCTGGCCTTCCTCCTCGGCCTGGCCGTCCTGGTCTGGTCGGCCACCGGCCTGGCGGCCCTCTTCGCAAAGGGCGCCTGGCCGGCCACGGTCACCTTCACCCGCACCCCGGGGGCCGTCCGCGCCCTGATAGCGCAACCGCACGACATCCCCGGCGCCTGGCCCGACACGAACCCGACGGCCCTCTCGGGCTGGGGCCTGTTCTGGGGCCTGTTCATCAGCCAGCTCCTGGTCCTCCTGGTCCTGACGATCTTCACCATGGGCGTCATCGCCCGCACGAAGGCCCGCCGCACGGACGCCAGAGCCGCAGCCCGGAACCACACCCGCACCACCGCCCCAAACCACGACCGGTCCCAGGACCGGAGCCCGATCCCCGGTCAGGAGTCAGCCCCCTCCACGAAGCCGGTCCCGGAGCCGGCCCTCCGGACGGGCCGGAGACAGCCCGCGCACTCGGAGCTGCGCTCGGACGCGCCCCCCGGACCGGACCGCACACCGGACCTCGACGGACCCGCCGGCCCGGGCCACGACACGGCCGGGGTCCCGACGCCCGCCCCCACCCGAAGCCTCGGCGCGGCACCCGCCACCGGCAACGCCCCGCACCCCGACGCCACACCCCATCCGCACCCGGCGACGGCCCCGCACCGGGACCACCCCGGCACCGGCACCCCGGCCCCGGCCGAGCCGCGGGCGGCCGCGCCCATGGCCTCCGCCCACGCCCCGGTCTCCGCGCCGGCCGCGCACCCCCGGGACCGTGACGGCAGGCCCCCGGCCCAGGAGGCCTACCGCTACGGCTTCGGCTACGCCCCGCCGGCCCGCACCACCGCGCCGCCCCCGGCGCACCGGCTCGCGTACGCACCCCCGGCCGAGCGGCACCACCTGGCCGCCCAGGCCATCTCGGGCGCCGAGGGGTCCGTCCTGGTGGTCACGTCCTCCCCCGCCCTCTGGCAGGACACCAAGGACGCCCGCGCCAAACTCGGCCCGGTCCTCCTCTACGACCCCTCGCACCTGTGCGACACCCCGGCCCGCATGCACTGGAACCCCGCCGACGGGTGCGCCGACCGGGACACCGCCGCCGCCCGCGCGATCGCCCTGCTGGCCCCCGTACGCCCCCAGGCCCGCCTCGACGCCGCCGTCTCGGACACCGCGGAGACCCTGCTCCGCAGCTGGCTCCAGGCGGCCGCCCTCGACGGCCTCCCCTTCAAGCAGCTGGCCCGCTGGGCCCAGGGCAACGGCTCCCAGGAACCGGTACGGATCCTCCGCACCCACCCCCAGGCCGCACCCGGCGCCGCCGGCGAACTCGAAAGCGCCCTCATCGCCCACCCCGAACGCCGCGAGCAGGCCCAGTACCTGACGGCCCGGGCCCTCTCCTGCCTGACCTCGATCCACATCCGCGAGGCCTGCAACCCGAACCGAACGGACGCCCTCACGCTCGCATCGTTCGCCGCCGAAGGGGGCACCCTCTACGTGGTGGGTGAATCCGTGGAGGACCCCCGTACCCGCCCGGGTGCGATGCCCCTGCTCACCGCACTCGCCTCGCACGTGGTCGAGCACGGCCGCCGCATGGCCGCACGGTCATCCCGCGGTCGGCTCGACCCACCAATGACGCTGGTCCTGGAGGACGTGGCGGCCGTCGCCCCCGTCCCCGGGCTCCCCGAACTCCTCGACGACGAGCGCCTGCCGCTCCTGGCCCTGTGCCGCAGCCGCGAACAGGCCCGCTCCCGCTGGCCGGAGTGGCCCGTCGCCTAGGGGCCGCTACGGCCTCGTGAAGAGGTACTCGTGCTCCTTGGCGGTCGGGTCGTCGGGCTTGGGGATCACGATCCCGCTCGGACGGAACCCGAAGCGCCGGTAGAACCCGGCGGCCCGCTCGTTCTCCTCGTGCACGAAGAGCCGCGCACGCCCCAGCACCGGCTCCTCCCGCGCCCACACCCACTCCAGCGCCGCCTCGAACAGCGCGTCGGTGAGCCCACTCCCCCGCTGCCCGGGCCGCACGAACACGCCGACGACGTGCGCCTGGTCGACGTCGACGACCTGCTGCAAGAAGTCCGTCGACCCCGCGTCCTCGATGAACACGGAGACGGATCCGTCCCACTGGCCGTCGGGGGCCTCGGCGATGATCTGCGCGACGTGCACGCCCTCCGCCGCGCCGGCCGCCCGCTCCTGCCAGAACTCGTCGGACTTGGCTGCCGCCTGCTCATAGGTTTCGAGGAAGGCCAGCGACGCGGCAGGGTCGCGCAGCGCGTCAAGCCGCAGGTCCCTGACCTTCTCCCATTCGTCGGCCCGTACGGCCCTGATCACGTGCTGCGTGTTCTGTTCCATACCCACGCATCCAAACGGTCCGCACACCGCAGGTCAACGAAATATCGACACCCGTGCCTGACCCGTACCTGGCCGTAAACGCAGAAAAGCCCCGCACCATGACTGGTGCGGGGCTTTCCCACAATGATTGTTCGGCGGCGTCCTACTCTCCCACAGGGTCCCCCCTGCAGTACCATCGGCGCTGAAAGGCTTAGCTTCCGGGTTCGGAATGTAACCGGGCGTTTCCCTAACGCTATGACCACCGAAACACTATGAAGTTGGAACTCAAGCCGACAAGGCGAGTTCGTTACTTCAGAACTAACACAGTGGACGCGAGCAACTGAGGACAAGCCCTCGGCCTATTAGTACCAGTCAGCTCCACCCGTTACCGGGCTTCCACATCTG
>NZ_JBFBGN010000089.1:0-30342 GCF_040684675.1 Streptomyces sp. NPDC089915
GCGGGGGATCCGGGGGAGGAGGCGCTGGCCCCGGCGACCACGTACGCGGCCGTGTTGGGCACCGTCCCGAGGGCCGTGGCCAGGAGGAAGGGGAGACTCCGGCGGCCTCCGCGCGCGGCGCGGCCGCCCTGGTGGTGCACGGCGCGCGGGTGTTCACGGGTACGCCGGGCGGCGCGCCGGCGACGGCCGTGGCGGTCGGCCGCGACGGGCGGATCCTCGCCGTCGGCGGGGACGCGGAGGTGCGCCGGCTGGCCGGGCGGGACACCGAGGTGGTCGACGGGCGCGGCGCCACCCTGATGAGCGGGATCCACGACGGGCACGTCCACCCGCTGGGCGCGGGCGACCGGTCGCTGCGGCCCTCGCTGGAGGGTGCGGAGACCACGGCCGCCGAGCTGACGGAGATCCTCACGGGCTTCCTCGCCGACACCGGCGGCGCCGGGGCGGAGCCCGACACCTGGCTGGTGGTGGAGGACTGGAACCCGGTCGGGCTGCTGCCCACCGGCACCCTGCCGCACCACGCGCTGCTGGACGCGCTGCCGACCCGGCGGCCGGTGGTGCTGGTCGGCGGCGACGGGCACAACCTCTGGGCCAGCCGGCGGGCGCTGGACATCGCGGGCATCACGGCCGCCACGCCCGATCCGGCGGGCGGCAAGATCGTCAAGGGTGCGGACGGGCAGCCGACCGGCGTGCTGAAGGACGACGCCCAGGACCTGGTGAAGCGGCACGTCCCGGAGCCCACCCGGGCCGAGCTGGTCGAGGCCTGCGCCAAGGTGCTGGCCCAGGCGGCCGCGTCCGGGGTGACGACGATGATGGACGCCCTGGTCGGGCGGCACGAACTGGAGCTCTACCAGGCGCTCTCGGCGGCCGGCCGGCTGCCGCAGCGGATCGTTCCGGCGATCCGGCTGGACGTGGAGCAGACGAAGGACCCGGAGGCCTCCATGGCCTACGCGCGGGGGCTGGAGCGGGAGTTCCGCGGGGTGGCCGGGCTGCGCTTCGGCACGGTGAAGGTGTTCCTGGACGGGGTCATCGAGTACCCGGCGCAGACGGCGGCGCTGCTGGACCCCTACCTCGACGGTCAGGGCCGGCCCACCGGCAACCGGGGCGAGCTGTACACCTCGGCCGCCGACTACGGGCGGCTGACCGCCGCGTTCAACGGGATCGGCTGGCAGATGCACGCGCACGGCCTGGGTGACCGGGCGGTCCGCACCGCGCTGGACGGGTACGAGGCCGCCCTGCGGACCACGGGCCGGCGCGACCTGCGCAACACGGTCGCGCACCTGCAGCTGGTGGACCCGGCCGACCTGCCGCGGTTCGCCCGGCTCGGGGTGGCCGCCTGCATGCAGCTCCAGTGGGCCACCGCCGACACCTGGACGATGGAGGCGCTGCTGCCGTACATCGGACCGGAGCGGCACCGGCGGATGTACCCGGCGCGCAGCCTGGAGCGGGCCGGCGCCCGGCTGACGGGCGGCTCGGACTGGCCGGTGGACGCCCTCCAGGTGTGGAACCAGCTCCGTACGGCGATCGACCGCCAGGGGGCGTACGGCGCGGGCGCGCTGCACCCGGAGCTGGAGGCGCTGAGCCGGACGTCCACGCTGCGCATGCACACCCTGGGCACGGCCTGGCAGCTGCGCCAGGACGGGCTGACGGGGACGGTGGAGCGGGGCAAGGCGGCGGACCTGGTGCTGCTGGACCGGGATGTGACGCGCTGCCCGGTGGCCGACATCAGCGGGACCGGGGTGCGGATGACGCTGGTCGGCGGGCGCGTGGTGCACGACGGCGACTCGGCCGCGGGCCGCGCGGCCTCGGCCGGCCTGGCGCGCGGGGCGGCGGCCCCGCGCCCGGCCGCGTACGCCGCCGTCCACGGCGGCCGCCACCGGGCCTGCGGCTGCACGGGGCACTGAGACCCGTCCGCCCGGGGCGGGGGGCGCGGGGCGGGGGCGCGGGGCGGGGGCGTCACGCCCCCGCCCCGGGGGGCGAGCTGACGACCGGTAAGCCCGATATACCCGGGAATACCGCTGGATTCACCCATCCGCGCCGCCCGATGCGATCACCATCTCATATCTGAGATACCGTGCAGCCATGGCAGACGACTACCTCGTACGCATCGGCAAGCTCATCCGTGACGCCCGGCAGCACCGGGGCTGGACCCAGACGCAGCTCGCCGAGGCACTCGGCACCAGCCAGAGCGCGGTGAACCGCATCGAGCGCGGCAACCAGAACATCAGCCTTGAGATGATCGCCCGAATCGGTGAAGCGCTCGACAGCGAAATCGTCTCCCTGGGCTACGCCGGCCCGATGCACCTGCGCGTGGTCGGCGGCCGCCGCCTGTCCGGTGCTATCGACGTCAAGACGAGCAAGAACGCCTGTGTCGCCCTGCTGTGCGCCTCGCTGCTCAACAAGGGCCGTACGGTACTGCGCCGGGTGGCGCGCATCGAGGAGGTCTACCGCCTCCTGGAGGTCCTCAACTCCATCGGCGTCCGCACCCGCTGGATCAACGACGGCGTGGACCTGGAGCTGATCCCGCCGGCCGTCCTCGACATGGACGCCATCGACGCGGAGGCGGCCGTCCGCACCCGCAGCATCATCATGTTCCTCGGCCCGCTGCTCCACCGGATGGAGCACTTCCGCCTGCCCTACGCCGGCGGCTGCGACCTCGGCACCCGCACCATCGAGCCGCACATGATCGCCCTGCGCCGCTTCGGCCTGGACATCACCGCGACCGAGGGCATCTACCACGCGAAGGTCGAGCCGGGCGTCTCCCCCGACCGCCCGATCGTCCTGACCGAGCGCGGGGACACGGTCACCGAGAACGCCCTGCTGGCCGCGGCCCGCCACGACGGCGTGACCGTCATCCGCAACGCCTCGTCCAACTACATGGTCCAGGACCTGTGCTTCTTCCTGGAGGCGCTGGGCGTCAAGGTCGAGGGCATCGGCACCACCACCCTCACGGTCCACGGCGTCCCGAACATCGACGTGGACGTGGACTACTCCCCCTCCGAGGACCCGGTCGAGGCGATGAGCCTGCTGGCCGCCGCGGTGGTCACGGAGTCCGAACTCACCATCCGCCGGGTGCCGATCGAGTTCATGGAGATCGAGCTGGCGGTCCTGGAGGAGATGGGCCTGGACCACGACCGCTCCGCGGAGTACGTCGCCGACAACGGCCGCACCCGCCTGGTCGACCTCACGGTCCGCCCCTCCAAGCTCGAAGCCCCGATCGACAAGATCCACCCGATGCCCTTCCCCGGGCTCAACATCGACAACGTCCCCTTCTTCGCCGCCATCGCCGCGGTGGCCCAGGGCCAGACCCTGATCCACGACTGGGTGTACGACAACCGCGCCATCTACCTGACGGACCTCAACCGCCTGGGCGGCCGCCTCCAGCTCCTGGACCCCCACCGCGTCCTGGTCGAGGGCCCCACCCGCTGGCGCGCGGCGGAGATGATGTGCCCGCCGGCCCTGCGCCCGGCGGTGGTCGTCCTGCTGGCGATGATGGCGGCGGAGGGCACGTCGGTGCTCCGCAACGTCTACGTCATCAACCGCGGCTACGAGGAACTGGCGGAACGCCTCAACTCGGTGGGCGCGCAGATCGAGATCTTCCGCGACATCTAGGCTCCCGGCCCCGACCCACACCGCGAAGCCCCCGCCCCGGCACCCGGGCGACGGCGGGGGCTTCCCGGTTTCCGGATCAAAAGGGCCCGGCGACACAGCGGAAGCCGGTGTCCTCGTCACACATGCCGGTGGAGGCGTCGTTGAAGGACGCGGGTGCCGCACGGACGAAGGGGCTGGTGAACGCGCTCCCCTTCAGCTCCCGGCGCCCCGGTGCGGACTCGGTGGCACACCACTCCCACACGTTGCCGCACAGGTCATAGGCCCCGAAGGGGCTTGCGCCGCTCTGGTAGCGGCTGACGGAGGTAGTGTGCCCGATACCCGAGTCGGCGACGTTGCACTTCGCCGCGGTGGGGCTGTTGCCCCAGGGGTAGACGTTGCCCTTCGTCCCCCGGGCGGCCTTCTCCCACTGGGCACTGCTGGGGAGCGCCTTGCCGGCCCACGCGGCGTAGGCGGCGGCATCGCGCCACGTCACCCACACCACCGGGTGGTCGAAGAGACTCTCCGGATACCGAGTCCCCTGCCAGTGCTGCGGCGGCGGATACCCGGTGGCGGACACGAAGCGGAAGTAGTCGGCGTTCGTGGTGGGGAACACGTCCAGGTGGAACGCCGAGAGCCACGCCGTCCCGCCTGAGTCACCCCGCAGGAAGAGGCCCTCCGGCACCTCCACCATCAGTTTCCCGTCGACCGGGTGCCGCACGAACCGGAGCGGATCGGCGGCCAGCAGTATCTCCGCACGCCGGTCCTCGGCCGCAGCGGCCCGCTCCGTGATCAGGACCGCGAACCTCTCCTGCGCCTCCGTACCCGCGCAGGACAACGCGGTGTCGAGCGCGGCCTGGTTGGAGGGTCGCGGGGCGATGGCGATCCCGGCCGCCTCCCAGTGCGACACCATGCGGTCGCTGACCCCGATGTGGACGGCGAACCTGCGGACGGTCATCCGCAGGGCCGTGCGTAAGGCCCTCGTCTCTCTCCCCGTCCATCGCACCACCCCCATGTCGTAGCCTGGCTAGACGAGTTCGCCCGGAGCCGCCAGGTATCCCTCGCGCAGGGCGGCCAGGACCGGATGGCCGGCCGGGAACGGCGTGGAGTCGATGGCGCTGACGGCGCGCACGCCGATGCTCGTGTTGGTGGCGAACACGGCCTGCATTCCGTGCGCCGCCTCCCGCGTGACGTGTGTGACCGAGTGCTGGTGCTGCTGCTGGAGGAGCGCCATGGTGACTCCGGGCAGGACTTCCGCCTTCGGCCAGATCACGGATCCCTCGGTGTCGATGAAGCCGACGTTCCAGGTGCCGCCTTCGGAGATCAGGTCATCCGGCCCGTAGAACAACGCGTCGTCGAATCCGTCCAACTGGGCTGCCCGGCGGGCATGGAGGGCGCCGAAGAGACCGATGTGCTTCACAGCCGGGACGTCGCGCACGTACGGAACGGCCTTGACCTTCATGGGTGGCATCTGGAGCTGACCCGTCGGGCGGCTGGTCACCAGGACATGAGGGGTGGCGGGCGACGAGGGGTGGCCCATGTCCAGGGCCGGATCGAAGATGCTGATCCGGACGACGAACGAACCGTCACGGCCGGCGACCGCCCGGCGTACGTAGTCACGGACGCGGTCCATGTCGAGTTCGGCGGCGAAGACGGCGCGGCAGTCACGGCGCAGCCGCTCCAGGTGCAGGGACAGCCCCCGCACCCGCTGGTCATCGACACGCATCGACGTGAAGTGCCCGTAGTTGACCAGCGCCAGGGCCTTCACGGCCTCAAGATCGGCGGGGGCTCCATTGAGTTCCATCATGCCGGCCAGTCTGGCAGTCGGGGCCGATCGGGTGACCGAGAGAGGCCGACCCGAGCCGCGTAACTTCAGCAGGACTTCATTCCCCAGGTGGTCCGTACGGCCGTTGACTCGTCACTGCACCCGGAGCGACGAGTGCCGGGAACCCGCTTCCCGGCGACCCCACCGAACGACGAACGAGAGGATGCACACCATGCGCGGTCACGTTCCGTCCAATGAAGTCACGGCCGAGGGATACGCGCCGATCTACCACCAGACCAAGCAGCGGATGGCCGACGTCTTCGGCGTCCGCGACGACCGGCACTGGCCGTCCGGCGAGGAGACGTGCTCCGACTGCTACAGCGTCACGCCGGCGATCAGCGCCACCGCGTAAGACCGCCCCGCACCAAGTGAACCGGGGCCGGGTGCCGCACGCGGTGCCCGGCCCCCCACAGGAGACGGAGAGTCCACGTGGACAAGATCAAGCTGGTGGCCGAACCGGGGGCGGTCCTCGACAAGTGCCTGGCGGCCGTGCCCGACATGGACGACGGCCTGCGTGAGCGCCTGCGCATGCTGGAGGAGTACGACATGGGGTTCCTGCTGCTGGGCATGAGCCCGCGCAGGCTCCTGCGGGACGGCCGCCTGTTCGACAACGAGCAGGTTCTCCCGCTGCTGCTGTGGTTCGGCCAGTGGGACGGTCACTGTCGCCACTGGGCCGCCGAGGTCATGAAGCAGTGGCTCGTGTTCAACCGGTCGGAGGGCACCTTCGAGGGCGTGGACGACGAGAAGGCCGTCGCGTTCCGGGACTACTTCTTCCACAAGTACGCGATCCCGCTGATCGAGGAGTTCCGTCAGTACGTGGCGCTGACGATGCTCTACCCGAAGGAGCACAACGCCCCCTCGGGCCCGGTCGACATGGTGTGGCACTCGTTCATCCTCAACACCGAGCCGTACCGGGAGTTCGGCCGACGGATCTGGGTGGGCGCCGAGCACATGGCCCCCGAGGTCCCGGAAGAGGACTACGCCGACGTCCCCGTGCCCGCCGGCCGGTAGCGGTGGACAGGCCGCATGACCTCGCGGGAGCGACCGAGGCGTTCCACCGGGACGGATTCGTGATCCTGCCGTCCGCCTTGCCCCCGGCTGCGGCCGAACACCTGCGGGTCCTGGTCGAGCAACACTTTCAGGACCCGCAGGTCCACGCCGCCGATCCGGAACGTGACCTCGTGCGCGGCGACGTCAGCCTGATGCGCATGTTCGAGCATGACCAGGCGTTCCGCGACGTGATCACCGCAGAGCCTCTGGCGACCCTGGTCGAATCGATCCTGGGCCCGGACTGTCATGTGATCTCCCAGAACGCACTCCGCATCCCGCCGGGCGGGGGGATCGCCAACTGGCACATCGACGACACCCTCTTCTTCCCCTTCCTGGACGGGGCCGGGGCGCCTCGGGAGAACATCCCCTGCTTCGCCCTCAACATGATGGTCGCGCTCAGCGGCATCGAGCACGAGCAATACGGCCCGACGCAGGTCGTCCCCCGAAGCCACCTGTCCGGCCGACGGCCGCCCTACAGTCCCGACCTCCCCGGCGAGCCGAGATCCCTGCTCGCACGAGCCGGCGACGTCTACCTGGTCAACAGCCAGACGTGGCACCGTGGCGCGCCCAACCGGTCCGGCCGCACGCGGTACGTACTGACCACCGCGTACGGCCGCAGGTTCATCAGCCAGCGCTTCTACCCCTTCATCGGGTACCGGCTTCCGGAGGGTGTACTCGAAGGGGCTTCCAACCGCCTGGCCCGCTTCCTCGGCCAGCACGGCAAAGGCCCCTACGGGTAAGGACCCGTCACTCCCACCCGGTCCGGTACCGCAGCCACGTACGCGCGGCCTCAGCGGACCGGGCCTGGTGGGCCCGGAGGAAGGGAACCCCGGGAGGAGCGGACCGGCGAGAGGACTTCTCCCAGTACCCGCAGAGGCCGGCGGCGAACGCGGTCAACACCTGAGGATCCTCGGGCTGCGGGAGACGGGCCACCGCGGTCTCAGCCTCGGCAGCGGTGTGACCGTCGAGAATCAGGTAGGGCACCAGCACGGCCGGGTCGATCCACGCCGCACCCTGGTTCTGATAGGACCAGTCGATGATGACGACGGTCCCGTCCTCACGGCGCAGCATGTTGTCCGGGCGCAGATCCCAGTGCAGCAGCGTGTTCCCGCCGGCGGCCTGCCGCCAGCCCTGCTCGATCGCCGCGAGGGCCTCCAGGTGCCGCGCTGCCCAGGGGTCGAGGTCATCCGGAATCTGCGCGGACAGAGTCGACCAACCGGTGAGCCACCGTCCCACCAGCTCCGCGATGGGCTTAGCGCCGTCCAGCGGCGAGGGCGTCAGCAGCTTCGCGGCCTGCTCGACGGCCGCCAGCGTCATCTCCGTGTCCGCAGACCCGGGGGACAGCACGGGCACCGTTCCGGGGATGTCCTCAAGACACAGCCACCACCAGCCAACCGACTCGGCAGGGCCGGCCGACCACAGCACACGCGGCCCGACGCCGTCAGGGAGTACGGAGGTCACGGCCACCTCGTCCCCGTACTGTGAGGCGAACGGGTGCTCGGCATCCATGCCCTTGAGGAAGACCCGCCGCCCGTCGTCCAGACACAGCCGAGACGCGACGCCAGGGGTGAATCCGCCCCCGCACGGAATCGCCTCGACAACACGTGCAGCGAGCCGGCTCTCCACGTACGTGCGCACGTCGTGGTGGAGAGAACCCCACTCGGGCCGGACGGACGTTACGGCCATGCGCTGCTCCCGGAACTCGGAGAACGGTTTGGCCCGTACGGTAGCGCGTCCCCGCACCGTGGCACCCCACGGTTGTCAGCGACGCTCCCGCCACCGATCCAGTGATCCGAGAGAAACGTCCTGGGCGGGGTCCTTGGCGTAAAGACATGTAGATCATCCGGGGGAACAGGCATCCTTCACAGGGGCTCTGACGGAGTCTCATACGTGAAGGGGTGGGGGATGGGGCTTCCGGAGCCGGTGGGGCGGCAGTCAGACGTGGCGTACCTGCCTGCGGCGGGCCATCATGTGGTTCTCGGTACGGCGGGGACCGGCAAGACCGTGATGGCCATGCTGCGGGCGTTGTACCTGTCGGATCCGGGAGTCTCGGGATCCGGCAGGACCCTGCTCGTGACCTACAACAACGCTCTCGTCTCCTACCTCAGACACCTCTCCGGTAAAGCCGACCGGCTCGACATCAGCACTTACGCCCGTTTCGCGCGCAACTTCCTGCATCGCCGCGGCGGGATGAGGGATCAGCCGATCGCCTCGTCCCCCGTGCGTCGGCGGCTGATCCAGTCCGCGCTCAGGGCCGTGGCTTCGAGGTACGGCCCGCACAAGCTCTTCGAGCGGGATCCCGGATGGTTCGAGGACGAGATCGCCTGGATCTCCGGCATGGGCCTGCGCACCTGGGAGGCGTACGAGGCCGTTGACCGGCTGGGCCGCCGGACGGCCCTCGGCGTCCCGCTGCGCAGGCTCGTCTGGGAGGTCGCGGAGGAGTACCGGCTGCACCGGACGGCAGCAGGTCTGTCGTACGACTGGCACGACATGGCCGCCTCCGTGCGCGACCACCAGGCCAGGGATCGCGGGCCGCGGACGTACCGGCACGTGATCATCGATGAGGGCCAGGACCTCTCGCCGGAGGAGATCCGGTCGCTCGCCGAGGTCGTCGACCCCGAGGGCTCCGTCACCTTCTTCGGCGACTACGCCCAGCAGATCTACGGGCAGGGGATGTCGTGGCGGGCCTGCGGGCTGAAGGTGGCCCGCGTCGAGATGTTCAAGGACAACTACCGCAATTCAACGGCCATCGCCGAGTTCGCCATCGCCCTGAGCCGGTTGCCCTTCTTCGGCCGCACCGACGAGCTCGTACCACCGGTCGCGCCCCTCTCCAGGGGCTCTCTGCCCACACTGGTCGCATGCGTCGACCGCGCGCAGGAGGCAGCGGTGATCCGGTCGACCGCCCGGCAGCTGGGCCAAGTGGGAACGGTCGTCGTACTGGGCCGCACCTGGGCCGATGTGGACGAGGCATGCGCGGGCCTGACGGTCCAGCGAATCGAGAGGGGCCGGCAGTTCAGCTGGGATTACGCACCAGGGGTGTACGGCACCACATATCACTCGGCGAAGGGCCTCGAGTTCGACACGGTCCTGATGCCCTTCTGCTCCGAAGACACCCTGCCGCTCCCCGAGGTGGTCAGGGCCCTGGGCGTGGACGACGCCGCCGAGCGGGAGTCGAAGCTCCTCTACGTCGGCATCACGCGCGCCAAGTCGGATCTCGTCATCACCTACAGCGGAACGAGGACGCACCTGCTGCCCGGCGGCGACGGCCTGTACGCGGAGGTGCGGCCGTGACCCGTACCAGCGGCCTCACCCCGGCCGAAGCGCTGCGCCGGAGCGGAGCCACCCGGCTCGCCCACTTCACCCCCGCGCGCAGCTTCCCGCACATCCTGCGCGACGGGGCGATCCGCAGCAGCAAGGACCTCGCGGAGGCGGCGCCCGAGCAGTTCACCCCCACCGATCGCGAGCGGTTCGACAGGCAGCCCGACAAGGTCTGCTGCACCTTCCAGTTCCCCAACGGCTACTACCTGGCACAGGCTCGGCGGAAGCCCGACCACCAGAACTACCGCGACTGGATCTGCCTGTTCCTGGACGTGGAGCTGGTCCTGCGCGAAGGCACGCTCTTCGCGCCGTGCAATGCGGCGGAACAGAACGGCGCCCGGCTGCGCCCCGGCCCCGACGCACTGCTGGAACTGTTCGCCACGACGAGCGACGGCTGGCCACGTGGAGCAGGCCACCTCCAGGGGGCCGCCACCAACTTGCAGGCGGAGGTGCTGGTACCGGGCCCGATCGAACTCGGGCACGTGGTGGCCGTCGCCATGCCCAGCCACGAGGCGGTGGCCAACGAGCTGGCCCGGCTCCGCGTCCTCAAGGCGGAAGTACCGCCTCTGACATGGCTCGTGGAGCCGGTGCTGTTTGATAGGAGCCGACTGAGCAGCCGCGTGCGCAACGGGCCTCCCCTCGCCGAGGCCGTCTGGGTGCCGCCGCAGAGTGATGGGACGACCCGGTGACCGGACAGAGGCCGGCAGATCTGTTGAACCGTACCCGCGGCCTGCTGTTCGGGGCGGCCGTCGGTGATGCCCTGGGTTGGCCGCAGGAGCAGCGCAGCGGCATCGTCGGAGGGCACGCCTCGCGGAACACGGCCCCGGCTCTCGCCTTCCGCCCGTGGCTCCGCCGGGCCGGCGGCCCGTACACCCGCTACCGGGACCCGGTCGCGGCGGGCGAGTACAGCGACGACACCCAGCTGCTGCTCGCCACGGCGCGCGCCTGTCTACGCGGTGACGACTGGCAGGCCTGGCTCACGGAGGTCGAACTCCCGGCATGGCCGCTCTACCAGCGTGGTGGCGGTCGGGCCGTGCTGAGCGCGTGCCGTGGCTGGCAGGCCGGCGCCCGCCCTTGGGAAGGCCGAGGCAAGAAGACGGAGGCCTACTTCAACGCCGGCGCCAACGGTGTCGCCATGAGGATCGCCCCCCACTGCGTCCGCACGCTGACCGACTCCTCTCCCGAACGGCTGATGTCGCGCGTGGTGGCTGACGGAGTACTGACCCACGGTCATCCGCGCGCGCTGCTCGGTGCGGTGGTCTACGCCCTGGCCGTCCGGCACACGCTCCGTCGGCAGGACGCCGGCGAGTACGGGGACCTGGTGCCCGCCGTCATCGGCATGCCACAGTGGCGCGACCCCGACCTCGCGCGCGAAGCCCTCCCCGAGGGCTGGACATCCGCCTTCGCGGATGCCACCGGCGGGTCCTTCGACACGGCGTGGGCCGACACCGCCCGGGAGATGGACGGGTTGCTCGCGACGGCCCGGTCGTCGTTGGAGCGGGCCGCCCTCGCGGACGACGCCCGGACGCTCGGGGCACTCGGCTGCTTCGACAGGGAGCGCAACGGCGCGGGAACCGTCTCGGCGGCCGCCGCCTGCTACCTGGCGGCGCGTTCCTCCGTACGTCCGGCCATGGGTCTGCTCAGGGCCGCCTTCCTGGACCGCGCCGACACCGACACGCTCGCCTCGATGACCGCCGCGCTGCTCGGCGCCCTGCACGGCACGGACTGGATCGCCCCGCTCATGCGCGAGGTCCAGGACGACGCCTACCTCTCACGCACCGCCGCCGCGCTGGTCGAACCGCTCCCTGACTCGGACGCGACCGGGGGGAAGCGCCCTGAAGTGGGACAGCCCCAATGGCTCAGCTCCCTCGCGGAGAACGGGAGCACGGACCGGTTCGTCGACGGCCGCGCCGTGACACAGGTGCGGCAGTACCGCCTGGACGGCGAGAGCCAGGACGTCACGCGCTTCGCGCTGACCCTGGACGACGGCCAGTCGCTGTACGTGGACCGTGCGGTGAGGCGGGGAGGGCCTCCGGAGCCGGTACGGCGGGAGCCGCCCACCACCACCGCGGCGGTGACCCGTATGGCCGTCCACGTGCGCAGCCTGGCGGAGACCCGGAACTTCTACGGCGAGGTGCTCGGGCTTCCCGTGCAGGACCGGGGCACCGTGCTCTATGTGACGCCCTGGCTGGCCCTGTTGGAGACGTCCGTCCCACTGGACACTCCGACGTCGGGACCGTTGCAGTTCACCGTGCAGACCTCGGACCCGGCGGGCATCAGGGCCATGGTGGAGAAGCACGACGTGCCGATCACCCCACGAGGCCCTCGCGACGTCCCGGGCTCCCTGCGGGTGACCGACCCGGACGGACACGAGGTCCTGGTGTGGCCGGTGGACGGGCGTCCCCTCGCGTAGCACCGCGCGGGTACGTCCACCGGGACCCCGTCACTCCCCGGGCAGCGGCGGGGTCCCGGTGTCGGCCGGGGTGTCGAACAGGCCCGTGCGGGTGGCGATGACCGCTGCCTGGAAGCGGCTCTCCGCGCCCAGGCGTTCCAGGATGTCCGCCACGCGGCGGCGGACCGTGCGCAGGGACAGGCCCAGGCGGCGGGCGATCGTCTCGTCCTTGAGGCCGTCGGCCAGGAGGCTGAGCAGGGTGGTGTCGATGTCGCGGGCGGCCTCTTCGAGGGCCTCGGCGCCGAGGGTGGTGGTGTCGACGAAGGCGGTGGCGTGGGTCCAGGCCTGTTCGAAGATGCCGCGCAGGTAGGCGATGAGGTGGGGTTCGCGGACGACGACCGCGCCCCAGGTGACGGTGTCGGCCGGCAGGAAGGCGACGGTGTCGTCGAAGACGATGAGGCGGCCGAAGAGTTCGTGGGCCGTGCGGTACTCGCCGCCCAGGGCGGTGGCGGCCGCGACGTAGGCCTGGGTGGGGCCGTGGAAGCGGACCGCGTGCTGCTGGAGGGTGCGCATCCGGATGCCGCGTTCGAGCAGGGCGCGGTCGCGGACGAGGGCGGGTTCGAGGTTCTCCGGGTTGCGCGAGACGTCCCCCGGCTGGCAGGCGATGACCTCGTCGCGGCACCGGTCGGCCTCCTGCTGGAGGAGGGCCTGGACCGCGGTGATGTCGGGGAGCAGCCTGACCGCGTCCGGCTCGGCGCCGTGGACGCCGGGGTGGGTGAGGCGGGTGAAGCGCTGGATGTCCTCGCGCAGGACGGCCAGGCGCTGCTGGTGGGTGGCGGTCTCGGCGGCGATGCGGGCCTCGACCTCGGCCGTGAGGTCCGCCAGGGCCGCCTGCGGGGACAGGGCGGTGCCCCGGCACGGGTCGGCGGGGTCGCGGTGGACCAGGTGCCGTTCGGTCAGCCGGGCCAGTGCGGCCTCGGCCTCCTCGGAGCGGATGCCGAGGTCACCGGCGAGGGCGGCGGGGGCCGTTCGGCCGTGCGCGCGGACGTGGTCGTACACCCGCCAGTCCGCCGTCGCGCCGAGACGGGCCGCCGCGAGCCGGTCGGGCTCGCCGGTGCCCGGATACAGCGCCGCCGTGTCCGCTGATGTCACACCTGGACCGTTCAGTATGTCCATTTCGCGCAGTTCCTCCCCCTGTCACCTGCTCATCTGTCACTTTAATGACAGCCGGCACGGCTGGTCCTCGAGGGACACACCAGAAACAATCCTGACAACGGAGCAGTAACGGCGCCTCCGCCCCACAGGGCCCCCGCCGTTCGAGCCTGTTCCCTTCCCATGAACTGAAGGACTCGCCGTGAACCGTCTTCTCCGCACCGCATTCGGCGCCGTCGTGACCGTGACCGCCGTGTGCGCCCTCTCGGCCCCCGCCGTCGCCGCCGGGCAGGCCGCCTCCGCTCCCTCGGCCGCGTCCTCCACCCGCGTCCAGGCGTCCGGCACCGTCGACATCACCAACACCTCGTGGGGCAACTGCCGACCCTCCCCCACCCACGACTGCAGGCCGTCCTCCCCCCGCTAGCCGCACCGCCCCCAGCCGGGGCGCGGGCCCCACGGGGCCGACACGAGCGTGATCGCACGAGGGGCGCGGCGGTCGCCCAGAAGAAACACCCGGACGGCGCGGCGGACTGCCGCGCCCCGGAGAAGCCGTCCGCGCCAGGCCGTGACGTACCGGCCCGCGATCAGTGGCGTGCCCTTCCCGGCACCGACCGGCCACTCCCCTGACGAATCACCGTGCGCGCTGGGCGCGCCCGTTCGTCATGCCCGATCCGAGGAGTCCGTTTTGACTGTTATGCCATCCACGCCGCCCGCCGGACCGAGGGGGCCGGCGCGGTGACCGTCGACGTCGAAACGACCACCGCCCGGGGTGGACTGGGCGACAGCGGCTGGGAGTTCGCCTCCCTCCGGCTGATCGAGGCGCTGACCGGACCGGCTTCGCCCGACGAGGTGCGCGACGCCGTCTCCGAGGCCGTCGCCCCGCACCCCGTCACGGCGTGGCACACGCAGGAGGGCCCGGACGGCGCACCCCGCGCCGTCGGCATCCGCGTCGCGGGACACCACGTGCGCCTGGTCTGGGAACCGGCGGCGCCCGCCCGGCACCGCACCCTGGACCCCGTCGTACCGGAGCCCGCGCTCTGGCGCACGGCGGTACTGGCCGACGTGCCCGAGGGCGACCGGCTGCCCGACCCCGTACGGGAGATCGTCGAGGCCGTAAGGGAACGGGCCGACCGGCTCACGCACGCCGAGGTCGACGCCCTCTGGTCGGCCATGCCCCTGCTGCGCCACTTCGCGGACCGGGGGGCCGAGATCGGCGACTGGGCCCTCGTCTTCCGCGACCACTACGTGGAGAACAGCGTCGGCTTCCTCCTCGCGGCCGAGCGCGCGGGCATCCCGCGCGAGTGGATCTACGCGCTGGCCAAGGGCGACCGCACGGCCGGACGGCACCGGGTGCACGCCTGGTTCCGCGCCCGGGGGTACCGCAGCGACGTGCTGGACAACTCCGTCATCGACGGGACCGCCCCCGGCCAGGAGGTCGCGGCCGCCCGGCTCGTGGCCGCCGACGTCGACCGGTTCATCGACGCCGCCCACCGCGCCGGCCGGCGGGTGCTGGTCATCGACGACGGCGGGCTGCTGGCCCGCGGTCCCGGCAGCGCCCGGCTGGTGAGCGAGCCCGTGGACGCCGTGGTCGAGCTCACCGTCAGCGGGCTCAAGCGGATCGGGAGCGGGCCGCCGCCCGCCGTGCCCGTCTTCAACGTCGCCCGCTCGCAGCTCAAGAGCCTGCTGTCGTACGAGGAGATCGCCGACTCCTGCCTGCGGCGGCTGCGCGAGCTGGTGCCGGGCCGGAAGTTCATCGGCCGCCGCGTCGTCGCCGTCGGCTTCGGCACCCTGGGCGCCCGGCTCGCCCGCCGGCTGCGCTCCCTCGGCTGCCGGGTCACCGTGGTCGACCAGGACACCCTGGCCCTGATCCAGGCCGCCGAGCAGGGCTTCGAGACCGAGCCCACCCTGAACGCCGCGCTGCGCCGCTGCTCCCCCTTCCTGGTGACGGGCAGCACGGGCGAGCCCCTGCTGCGCGCCGAGGACCTGCCGCTGCTGCCGGACGGGGTGCTCCTGGCCGGCTTCGCCACCAAGGACTTCAGCCTGCTGAGCACCGGCGGCGCGGGCCTGCCCGAGTCCACCCTGACCGGCGTCGGCGCCCGCTACCGGCTGCCCGGCGGCGGCCTGGCCACCCTGCTGGGCGACGGCCGCTCGCTCAACCTCTTCGAGTACGAGGGCATCCCCAACTCCGGCTACGACGCCTACCGGGCCGGCACCCTGATCGCCGTCCGCGAGCTGTGCCGCCGGGCCGACGCGCTCGCCCCGGGCGTACACGTGCACGAGGTCGACGAGGCCGTCCGGGAGGCGGGCCTGTTCGAGACGTACTACGAGACGTACGTGGCCGACGCGCCCCCCGGCGACGCGCAGCGGCGGGCCCGCCCGTGAAGGGGGCCGGCCCGAACGGGGCCGCGCACGCCTGCGTCATCGGGTACGGCAGCGTGGGGCGGCTGCACGCCGGGGTGCTCACCCGGATGGGGCTGCGGGTCAGCGTCCTGGACCCGGCGCCCCTGCGGGCCCCCGCCCCGGCGATGGACTGGTGGCGCGGGTTCGCCGAGGTCCCCGACGTCCGTGACATCGATGTCTGGGTGGTGTGCACCCCGACCCACACCCACCTGCCCGTGGTGGCCTCCGTGCTGGCCCTGGACGCCGCCGCGCGGATCGTGGTGGAGAAGCCCGCCTGCCGCGCGGCGGAGGCCGGGGCCCTGGCCGAGCTGCTGGCCACCCTGCCGGCGGCCCGGGTGGTGGTGATGAACCAGTACCGGGACTCCGCCGTCCTGGCCGCGATGGCGCGCCTGGTCGCCCGCGAGGCGCCGGGCGAGCCCGTCCGGGCGCTGCGCGTGGCCTTCACCAAGGACCGCAGGCCCGACGTGGCCCGGGGCCGCTTCGTCGACCGGGACCACGGGGTCTTCGGCTACGAGTGGCTCCACATGCTGGCCGCCCTCGGACACTTCCTGCCCGAGCCCGTCTACGACGCCTACCTGCGCGGCCCCGTGGCCCCGGGCGCGCTGCGCACCGCGTACGAGCCCGCGCTCGCCCTGGCCGCCGCCCACGAGCGCACCACCGTGCGCGGGGTGGCCGTGGAGCTGTTCTCCACGGTGGCGGGCGAGGGCGCCGAGGCCGCGCTGCCCCGCCCCGCCTGGACCCGGGACTACCCGAAGGCGACGGGCGAACGCCAGCGCCTGGTCCGGGTGGAGACGGCCACCTCCCGGTTCACCGCCGAGCTGGAGCCGCTCGGCGGCCCCCGGCCCGGGCAGGTCCGCCGGGACGTGCACCGCATCACGGTGCGCACCCCGCACGGGGACCGCCGCCTGGAGGTCGCCGACCCGCTCATCGACAACGCCTGGACCGGCCTGCTCGCCTCCCTGTCGGCCGTCGGCTGCCCGCCGCCCGACCTGCGCCCGCTGCGCCGGATCGCCTCCCTGGTCGGCGCCGTCCGGCCGCGGACCGCCGACGCGGCCCGGGGCGGTGCCGAGCGGCTCGGGCGCCCGGCCGGCGCGGGCCGCACCGCGCCCCGTACCGCCGCCGGGTCCGTCTTCTCGCCCCGACAGGAGTCCGCATGACCCACGTGTGTTTCGTCGTCGCCCAGGACGAGTTCGAGCGCCACTTCCTCCAGCAGCCGCTGGACGTCCTGAACGCCGCGGCGGTCCTCCAGGGGGACGGGACGACGGTGAGCCTGTGGGACCGGCGGCTCGACGGGCTCCCGGCTCCCGGGAGCGCCCCCGACCTGGTGGTCGTGGTGACCGCCGTGGCCGACCGGGCCCAGTGCTACCCGCTGGACCTCGGACGGGTGAAGGAGGCCGTGGAGGCGGTGCGCGGACTGTGGCCGGGCGTGCCCGTGCTCGCCGTCGGACCGCACCCCACCCACCTGCCGGAGGCGACCCTCCGCGAGCTGGGCGTCGACCACGTCGCCCGGGGCGAGGCCGACTCCGCCGCCGTCCAGGCGGTGCGCGACATCCTGCGCCGGCGCGCCCTGACCCCCGTCCTGCCCCCGGCCGGCAGCTACCCGGACCTGCCCTCCGACGGATGGCCGCTGCCGGCGTACGGGCTGACGGACCCCCTGGCGTACACCGCCGAGGTGGTGGTGGACGGGCGGACCCGCCGGGCGCCCTGCGGACTGGTGATGGGCGTGCGCGGCTGCAGCTACGGCTGCTCCTTCTGCCACCTGCCCTTCGGCTCCCGGATGCGGGACCGCCCGGCCGCGCAGACGCTGGCCGAGACCGCCGCCCTCCAGGCGCGCGGCACCGAGTCGGTGTTCTTCCTCGACTACGTCTTCGGGCTGCACCGGACCTTCTACGACGACCTGTGCGACGGCCTGGCCGGCTCGGGCCTGGAGTGGACGGGCCAGACCCGCGCGGAGGTGGTGCTGCGCACCGACGTCCGGCGCTGGGCGGACGCCGGCTGCCGGGGCATGTGGCTGGGCGCGGAGTCCCCCGGGGTCGCCGACGCCGGGGTGGGCAAGCGGGTGCCGCCGGAGAAGGTCTCCGAGGCGATCCGCAAACTGGCGGACGCCGGCATCAAGCCCTTCGCCTTCGTCCTGCTGGGGCTGCCCGACGATCCGGCCTGCGCCGGCGGGGAGCTCGTGGACTGGGCGGCCTCGCTCCCCGCCGACTTCGGGCTCAACCAGCTCGTCCTGCGCCCGGGGACCACGCTCTACGACCGGCTCGCCCCCCGCTACAACGGCGGCCTGACGCCCGCCTCGTGGGCCGAGGCCGCCGAGGTCACCCGGCGCTACCGGGAGGCCTACCCGGCCGACCTGGACGACCAGTGGGACCGGCTGACCGCCCTGCCCAACTACCTGGGCAACGCCATGGCGGCCGCGTGAGGCCCGCCGCCGGGGCGCCCGCCGGCGCCGCGCCCGTATCCGTTTTCACCGAGGGGAAGGACAGCCCGTGCGCGCCCTGCTGATGTGCGGTCTGGGACCGAGCTACGTCAATCTCGACTACCTGCGGGGGTCGCTGTTCGACACGAGCGGCGCCGGCCGTGACGCCCGTACGCGGGCCATGCTGGACCGCGCGGGCTGCCCGGACCTGGACTTCTCCGAGTTCACCTACAACGACGGCGGCGAGCGGCGGATGCTGTGCCGCCCCCGGACCACGACCGTCCCGCACCTGACCACCTTCACGCTGGAGGCGATCCTCCAGGACGCGGAGCAGGACTACGCCCTGATGGACCTGGCCGGGGTGTACTCGGGCAGGGCCGAACTCCCCGCGGGCGACTTCGACGTGGTCCTGCTGTCCACCACGTACATGTGGAGCAAGGCCATCTTCGCGACGGTCATGGACTGGATCGCGGAGCGGCTGCCGTCGGTCCCCGTGGTCTGCGGCGGGCAGTACACCAACCTGAAGTTCCACCAGGTGATGTCGGAGTTCCCCGGGGTGACCGCGGTGGTGCGCGGGGACGGCGAGCGGGCCCTGCCGGCGGTGCTGAAGGCCGTGGGCGCGGGCCGCTCCATGGAGGAGGTCGCCGGCGCCGTGTGGCGCGACGGCGAGCGGATCCGGGTGAACCCGCTGGAGTACATGGACATCGAGGCGCAGCCCTCGCCCCGGCTCAAGGGCCGGTTCCCGATCGTCCCGTACGAGTCGATGCGCGGCTGTCCGTTCGACTGCAAGTTCTGCTCGTTCCCGGCGGCCTCGCCCAAGTGGCGCTACAAGTCGGCGGAGAAGATCAAGCAGGACTGGCTGGCCTACGTCGCCGAGAACGAGGCGCGGATGATCTCCGCGATGGACTCCACCTTCACGGTGCCGCCCACCCGGCTGCGCCGGCTGCTGGAGATCCTGCCGGACGCGGGGGTGCGCTGGGAGGGCTTCAGCCGGGCCAACACGGTCGATTCCGAGGCCCTGGTGGACGCCCTGCTGGAGGCGCACTGCTACAAGCTGCACATCGGCTTCGAGGCGATGAGCGACGAGGTCCTGAAGCTGATGAGCAAGCGGGTCACGGCGAAGCAGAACCGGCGGGCCTTCCACGCGCTGCGCAACAGCGAGCTGGGCTACGTGGTCTTCTTCATGATCGGCTACCCGGGCGAGACGCCGGAGCTGTTCGGGGAGACGCGCGACTTCCTGGTGGACGAGTACTCCGGGCACTTCATGCTCAACTTCTTCTCGATCTCCGACGAGACCATGCCGCTGTGGGAGGACCGCGAGCGGCTGCGCATCGAGATCGAGGACCCCGACGACACCCACACCTGGTGGTCGCACATCGGGATGAACAGCGACGACGCCCGCGGCCTCCAGCTGACCGCGCTCGACGACGTCCGCGAGCGCAACGACGACGCGGTGCTCCTGCTGTGGCAGCACCAGTTCGACCACTGGCTGATGCCGGAGCGCGGCCGCCTGGAGAACCTGCGGGTGGAGAAGTGCATGGAGCGCCTGGCCCTGGCGCCCCGGGTGCACCGCGACGTCGACACCGGGGCGCGCCGGATCCACGAACAGCTGCGGCTGCTGCGCGGCCTGGGCGTGGAGCCCGGAGCCGGGCGGATGGCCCTGGCGGGCGCCCGCCCGTGAGCGGCGCGGGCGGGGCGGATGGGGCGGGGACGGCACGAGGGGAGCGGGAGCGGTGAAGGACGGGGAAGAGCACGCCGGCATGTCGCGGGTGGTGCGGATCGGGGACACGGTCCGCCGCCCGGCCGGCCCGTGGACCCCGGCGGTCCAGGGGCTGCTGGGCCACTTCGAGCGCGTCGGCTTCGGCGGCGCCCCGAGGGCGCTGGGCCTGGACGAGCAGGGGCGCGAGGTCCTGGAGTACGTGGAGGGCCATGTCCCGGAGAACCCGCAGGTGGCGGAGGTGCCGGACAGTGCGGTGTTCCTGGTGGGGCGGCTGATGCGCCGGATGCACCGGGCCGCCGAGGGGTTCTCGCCGGAGCCCGCGCGCTGGGCGTTCGAGCCGGCCACCTCGGGCCCGGAGACGGTGGTCTGCCACAACGACATCGCGCCGCGCAACACCGTCTTCGTCGACGGGCGGCCGGTCGCCTTCATCGACTGGGAGGCCGCCGGGCGCGAGGTCCCGGAGTGGGATCTGGCGCAGGCCGCCTGGCAGTTCGCGCCCCTGACGGACGACGAGGGGTGCGCGGCCTTCGGCTGGCGGACCCCGCCGGACCGGGGACGGCGGCTGCGGCTGCTGGCCGACGGGTACGGGCTGCCCCCGGAGCGGCGGGCGGGGCTGGCCTCGCTCGCCGCGGCCCGGATCCGCTTCACGCTGGACCTGGTCCGGCGCAGGGCCGCGGAGGGCGAGCCCGCCTTCGCCGGGCTGGTGGAGGCGGGCGTCGACGGCTGGATCGCGCGCGACGCCCTGTGGGCCGCGGCCCACCACGACGCACTGGCGGCGGCCCTGCTCGACGGGGCCCCGTCCGCCGGGGAGTCCCCGGCGGCGGCCGGCCTCCCCGCCTGAGCGGCCCCTCCCACCCGTCCCACCCCGATCTACAGGAAGACAGGATGCTCAGATTCGGCGTCATCGGCGCAGGAGTGATCGGCGGGGTCCACGCCCGGACCCTCGCCCGGCTGCCCGGACGCGCCACCCTGGTGGCCGTCGCGGGCGCGGGCCCGGACCGGGCCCGCGCCCTGGCGGCCGAGCACGGCTGCGCGTGGTACGGGTCGGCGCGGGAGCTGCTGGCCCGCCCGGACATCGACGCGGTGTGCGTGTGCGTGCCCAGCGGGCTGCACGCCGAGATCGGCGCGGCGGCGCTGCGCGCGGGCAAGCACGTCCTCGTCGAGAAGCCGCTGGAGGTGAGCCTGGAGGCGGCCGACCGGCTGCTGGCGGCGGCCCGTTCGAGCGGGCGCACGCTGGGCGTCGTCCTCCAGCACCGGTTCGACCCCGCCGCCCGCTTCCTGCACGACTCGGTGCGCGCGGGCGCGCTGGGCACGCCGACCTCGGCACACGCGGAGGTGCCCTGGTGGCGGTCGCAGGGCTACTACGACTCCGGCCAGTGGCGCGGCACGGCCCGCCTCGACGGCGGCGGCGCCGTCATGAACCAGGGCGTCCACACCCTCGACCTGCTCCAGTGGGTCATGGGCGAGGCGGTGGAGGTCTCGGCCCACACGGCCCTGCTGGCGCACCGCGGCATCGACGTGGAGGACACGGCGGCGGCGGTGATCCGCTTCGCGGGCGGCGCGCTGGCCACCGTACTGGCGACCACGGCCGCCTACCCGGGGCGCACGGCCCGCCTGGCGGTCCACGGCGACCGGGGCTCGGCGGTGCTCGACGACGACCGCCTGGCCTGGTACCACGCCCGCGCCGCCGGTGACGCCGAGGACCCGTACGGCGCTTACGGCGCCGGCGACCAGAGCGCGGACCTGCCGATGGTCTACGACGACGAACGCGACCCCACGGGCCTGCCCGGCGCCTCGCACCGCGCCCAGCTGGCCGACTTCTGCGAGGCCGTGGAGGAGGGCCGGCCCCCCGCGGTGAGCGGGGAGGACGCACGCCGCTCCCTCGCCCTGACCCTCGCCCTGTACGCATCCGCGCGCACCGGGCGGACCGTCCGCCCGGCGGGACCCGGCGCGCCGTGAAGGAGACCCCGATGAACGACCCGGACCAGCTCGCCGAACTGCTCTACGGCGACTACTCCGAGGCGGACCCCCGCGAGGCCCTGCGGGCCATGGCGACGCTCCCGGCCATGAAGGACCCGCGCTCCGGCGCGCTGTTCGTCACCGGCTACGACCTGGTGCGCGAGCTCCTCACGCATCCGGGGCTGACCAGCTCCACCCTGCGCGACCCGCTGGCCGGCACCGGGCTGTCGGAGGAGCAGATCGCCCTGCACCGGCCGGTGCGGGACTTCGTCGCCCTGTGGCCGGTGTTCAGCTCCGGCGACTACCACCAGGACCTGCGCTCCCGCATCCGCCCGGCCCTCGACCGCGCCAACGTCGCCGCGCTCGTCAAGGAGCTGGAGGAGGACTGCCGGAGCCTGCTGCACGGACTGCGCGCGGCCGGCGGGGAGTGCGACTGGGCGGCCGCGTTCTGCCGCCCGTACTCCCTGGCCCTGCTGGCCCGGCTGTTCGGCACGAGCACCGCGCGCATGACGGACCTGGCCGAGGCCACGGACGGGCTGATGGCGTACCTGGCCAAGCCCCGCTCGTACACCGACGACGGCCTGGCGCACGAGGCCAACGCCTCCCTGGAGCGCGCCCGCGCCGGGGTCCGCGAGTACGTCCTGCACGGGGGGCAGGGCGAACTCGCGGGGATCTTGCGGGAGATGGCCGAGGACCCGGGTCTGGGGCACGACGTCGCGGTCGCGGTGACGGCGCAGATCGTCACCGGCACCCTCGACCCGCTCGCCGCGGTGCTGACCGAGGTGGTCATGCGGGGCGGCGGCGCGGAGGCCGGCTCCGGCGGCGAGGGGCGGGCGGAGTTCACCGAGGAGGTGCTCCGGATCAGCTGCCCGTTCCGCTTCGCGCCCCGGTACGCCGTCCAGGACATGGAGATCGCCGGGCACCGGGTCACCGCCGGGCAGCGGGTCATGCTGATCCTCGCGGCCGCGAACCTCGACGCCTCCGCCTTCCCCGACCCCCTCGACTGGCGGCCCGGCGCCCGCGAGGGCCTCCAGCTGGCCTTCGGCGCCGGCTCCCACTACTGCGTCGGCGCCCCCCTGGCGCGCGGGGCGACGGACGCCCTGTGCCGGGTGCTCTCGGACGACGGCATCCGCGTGGACCACGACCCGGCCACCTTCCGGCGGGCCGCGCCGATGGGCGCCGACCGCGTCCTCGGACTCCGCGTCCGCGTCCGCTAGGGCCCGTCGGCCGCCGCTTCCGGATCTCGCCCGACCCGCGCCTCAGGCGCGCGCACCCGTTCGTCCCGGGCCGTCCCGGCCCGTCGGAAGGAGTCCCCCCATGCCCCGTCCCCTCACCGCCCCGCCCGACACCCCCTGGGACACGGCCGCCGAGGCACCCCGCCCCGCCGAGGACGGCGCGGCCGGGGACGGCGGCATCGCGGGGCTCTTCGACCGCGCCGCCGCCACCTACGACCGGGTCGGCATCGACCTCCTGCCCGTCGCGGGGCGCCTGCTGGTCCGTCACGCCCGCGTCGCCGCGGGCGAACGGGTGCTGGACGCCGGCTGCGGCACCGGCGCCTGCCTGCTCCCCGCCGCCCGCGCGGTCGGCCCCCGGGGCGCGGTGGCCGGGATCGACGTGTCCCCGGCGATGACCGGCCGCACCCGGGAGCGGGCCGCCGGGCACGGACTGGACTGGGTCCGCACGTACACCGCCGACGTCGAGGACCCGCACGACGCGCTGCCCGCTCCGCCCGACGGGGGCTATGACGCCGTGACGGCCGGCATGCTGCTCAGCTTCCTGCGCCGCCCCGACGCGGCGCTGGGGCGGTTCCACGCGGCCCTGCGCCCGGGAGGCCGGCTGGCGCTCTCCTGGTGGGGCGCGGAGGCGCCCGGCTGGGACCGGGTCGTCCAGGCGACCAGGCCCTACGGCCCGGGCACGCGCGAGGAGATCGAGACCGACGTGCCCGGGCAGAGCCCTCCGCTCACCCCGGAGCGCGTCGAACGGCTCGTCTACCAGGCGGGGTTCGCCTCCGTCGAGTTGTACGAGGAGCGCCTGGAGGCCACTTTCCGGGACCCGGACCACTGGTGGGAGTGGACCTGGTCCACCGCCGCCCGGGCCTTCTGGGAGAGCGTCCCGGACGGCCGGCTGCCGGCCGCCCGCGCCGCGGCCTACCGCGCCCTGGAGGCGCTGCGGGCCCCGGACGGCAGCCTGCCCTACGTCCTCACGGCGCATTTCGCCGTCTGCCACCGCTGGTAACCGCGCGAACACCCTTCCCATATTCCCGGAAACCCGTGCCCGAAATACCGGTCACGGGATTTCCGGCGTACCCGATTTCCATGAAGGAAATCAATTCGAGATATTTTCCTGACAGGCCTTGCTCGCCCCTCCGAAAAAGCCCTACAGTTCAAATGTCCGGTCAACCGGACCGGAATATCAATGCGAAATCAATTCGCTTCCCCGTGCCCGATGCCCTGGCTCCGCCAAGGTGTTCGGCCGGTCGCCATCCCCCGGCGGCCTTCCCCGAAAAGAGTCGCGGACCTGGGTCCGGACCACGAGGGAGCCACTTATGGAAGGAATCGACATGAACAACATCGACAACGTCGAGATCGACATCACCGAGCTGTCCGACGAGGAGCTGGACGACATCGTCGGCGGCCAGTTCTCGCTCCAGCGCGGCTGCGTCATCTAACGAAGCCGGGTACCGGCGTGTGCCGGGAATTTCTTCTCGGCACACGCCGGTGACGTGCACAGGAAAGGGGACCGGGATCCATGGCCGGTGAATCGCGCTTCCGGAGCGAGGCGCTCGAACACCACCGCAGGCGCGACGGTCTCGGGCCGGTCCTCGGCCACACCCCCGCGCCGGCCCGCCCCCGGGGGCTCGCCGAACGGGCGGCGGCCCTCCGCGAACGGCTCCCCGGCCGCGCCTCCGCCGGCCGGCTGCCCGTCTGCTTCCAGACCCAGGTCAGCGACTGCGGCCCCGCCGCGCTGGTGACCGTCCTGCGCCACCACGGCGTCGACGTCTCCCTCGACGCCGTCCGCGCCCGCGCCGACTCCGGCCGCAACGGCGCCTCGGCCCGCGTCCTGCTGGAGATCGCCCGCGAGTACGGGATCAAGGGCCGCGGCGTGCGCGCCGACCTGGACGCCCTCGCGCGGCTGCGGCCCGGCGCCATCCTGTTCTGGAACTTCAACCACTTCGTCGTCCTGGAGGGCGCCGGCAAGGAGTACGTGGACGTCGTCGACCCCGCGTACGGCCGCCGCCGCCTCAGCAGGGCCTCCGTCGCCGAGTCCTTCACCGGCGTGGCCCTGGAGTTCGACCCGCCGCTGGCCGGCTCGGCCGCCCCCGCCCGTGACGGCGGGACGGGCGGACCGTGGCACAGACTGCGGCAGTTCCTGCCCGGCCGCAGGGAGCTGGGGCTCCTGCTCGCCGTGTCGGCCGGGCTGATGGCCTTCGAGCTCGCGCTGCCGCTCACCGCCGGGTTCCTCGTCGAGCGCGTGGTGCCCGACGGCTCCACCGCCACGCTGTGGGGGGCCGCCGGACTGCTCGCCGGGCTCGGCGTGCTCTTCTTCCTGCTCCAGCTGGCCCGCTCGTACCTGGTCGCCCGGCGGCAGGCCGTGATCGAGAAGCGGCTCACCCTGGGGATCGTCGGCCACATGGCCGACCTGCCCTACGACTTCTTCACCGTCCGCAACCCCGGCGACCTCGCCATGCGGGCCCGCGCCAGCAACGTCCTGGTGCAGGTACTGAGCCTGACCGCGGTCTCGGCCGGGCTGGACAGCGTGCTGATCGTCGCCTACCTGGTCGCGATGTTCCTGACCAACCCCCTGCTGGCGGCGCTGGTCGCCGCCCTGGTCGCCGTACAGGCCGGGATCCTCGCCCTCACCTGGCGCCGCCAGACCGAGCTGAGCCAGGAGGTCCTCGAACGCCAGACCAAGGCGCAGGAGGAGCTCGTCGAGATGCTGGAGAGCATCTCCTCCCTGAAGTCCAGCGGGCTGGAGGGCCGGGCCGCCGAACGCTGGTCCCACACCCTGGTCCACGAGGTCAACAAGCGCCTGGGCGCCCGCCGCAGCCTCGGCCTCTTCGCCTCCCTCAGCCGCACCGTCCGCTTCGCCGCCCCGCTGAGCGTCCTGCTCGCGGGGATCTGGCTGGTGCTGAGCGGGCGCAACTCGCTGGGCGAGGCCATGGGCTTCATGACCCTGACGATCGCCCTGTTCGTCCCGCTGGAGGGCGTGTTCGACGCCGGCTCCCAGCTGGCCGCCGTCCGGCCCACCCTCGCCCGGCTCGACGACGTGCTGCGCGCCGCGCCCGAGCCGCGCGGCGCGCTCGCCGGGACGGGCGTCGCCGAACCGGGCCGGCTCTCGGTGCGCGAGGTCTCCTTCCGCTACCCGGGCGCCCCCCGGCCCACCCTCACCGACGTCTCCCTGGACGTCCGGCCGGGGCAGTTCGTGGCCGTCGTCGGCCGGTCGGGCTCCGGCAAGTCCACCCTCGGCATGCTGCTCGCCGGGCTGTACTCCCCCACCGGCGGCGCGATCACGGTCGACGGGCACTCCCTGGAGGAGCTCGACCGGCCGACCTACCGGCGGCGCATCGGCTACGTCAACCAGAACGCGCACCTGTTCGGCGGCTCCATCCGCGACAACATCCTCCTCGGCACCGAGGACATCGGCGACGCCGACCTGATCAAGGCCGTGCAACTCGCCTGCGTCCACAGCGAGATCGAGGCCATGCCCATGGGCTACAACACCCTGGTCGCCCCCGGCGGCCACGGCATGTCGGGCGGCCAGCGGCAGCGGATCGTGCTCGCCCGGGCGCTGGCCAAGCAGCCGAAGCTGGTCATCCTCGACGAGGCGACCAGCGCCCTGGACCCGGCGCTGGAGGAGTCCGTCATGCGGGGCCTGCTGGCCGCCGGGATCACCGTCGTCGTCATCGCCCACCGGCTGACCGTCCTGGACGAGGCCGACCAGGTCATCGTCATGCGCGACGGCCGGATCGTCGAGGCGGGCGCGCCCGCCGCCCTCAAGGAGACCGGCGAGGAGTACCTGTGCCTGAGCTGACCGCCGCCCCGGCGCCCGGCGCCCCCGTACCGCTCACCTACGAGCAGGACTGGTTCCTCGCCAAGACCCGTACCGGCGGATGGGCCCACAAGAACGTCCGGCTCGGCTTCGAGATCCTCGGCGAACTCGACGCCGACGCCCTGCTGGAGGCCGTCCGCGCCTTCGTCACCCGGCACGACGCCCTGCACCTGCGACTGCGCCCCGACCCCGGCCCCCGGCCCCGGCAGTGGACCCGGCCCATCGGCGCGGGCGAGCAGGTCGTCGAGTACCGCAAGGTCGGCGCCGCCTCGCCCGAGCAGTTCTCCCGCTACGCGGCGGCCCTGCTCTCCCGGGACACCGTCACCCCCTGGGCGTACGGGGAGCAACGGCCGTTCGCCATCCGGCTGCTGCGCGGCGACGCGGGCCGCCACGCGCTGCTCGCCACCTTCCAGAACCTGGTCTTCGACGGCCGGGCCCACCACCTGTTCGGCCACGAGGTGTGGCGCGACTACGAGGCCCTGCGGCGCGGCGGCGCCGTGGCGGACACCGCACCGTCGTTCGCGGAGGCCGCCGCCCGCCAGCGCTCGGGCACCGGCCCGGAGCGGCGCGAGCGGGCCCTGGCGAGCTGGCGCGAACGCCTCGGCTTCCTGGCCCGCACCCCGTGGGTCCGCCCGGACGGGGCGACCGCCACCGAGGACGGCACCCTGCGGGCCGAACTCGGCGCGGACGCCACCGCCGCACTGCGGCGCACCTGCGAGGAGCGGCGCTCCACCCTGCTCCAGTGGACGGTCGGCACCTTCGTCCACGCGCTCGCCACCCGCACCGGCCGGACGGAGGTCGGGCTGTGGACCTCCATGGACTCCCGCCCCTCCCGGGACCGGGACGTGGTCGGCATGTTCGCCGGCTCCTGCCCGCTGGCCGTCACCGACGCCGCCGGCGAGGTCGGCGCGGTCCGCGACCGGGTCCGCGCCGGGCTCCTGGACGCGCTCAGGCACCAGCGGCTGACCGCCGCGGAGACGGCGGAGCTGACCCGGCGGGCCGAGGCGGAGCACGGCGCGCCGGTCCCCCGGGACCTGTACGTGAACCTCCGCCGCTTCGAGGGCGCGCACACCGGGGCCAGAGAGACGGGCCCGCTGCGGATCACCGCCGACGCCTACCCGCTGCGCCGGATCACCTTCGCGGACGGCCACGCGCTGCACCTGCGGTGCTCCGAGTACCGCGACCGGCTCCTCATCGGCCTGGTCTACGACGGCCGCCGGGTGGGCCGGCCGCTGGCCAGGGCCCTCCTCGACGACGTCCTCGCCGCGGCCGACGCCGACGCCCGCCCGGCCCGCTGAGCGGCTCCGACCCGTACCACCCACCACAGGAGGCACCGTGCCCCCCGCACCGATCGACGCCGTACTGACCGCCGCGGCCGAGGTGTTCGGCCGGCCGGCCGGACCGGCCGACGACTTCTTCTCCCTCGGCGGGGACTCCGTCGCCGCCGTCGAACTCGCCGTCCGCCTGGAGGAGCTGCTGGGCGTGGAGGTCGACACCGAACTGGTCGTCGGACTGCCCGACCTCGCGGCCCTGGCCGCCGCGCTCCCCGCGCCGGCCGCACCCGCCGCGCCCGCCCCGTCGACGCCCGGACACTGAGGAACCATGCGCCCCCACCTCTGGGACCCGTGGGCCACCGCGCGGACGGCCCCCGGCCGCACGGCCGTCGTCGCCGACGACGAGACCTGCTCCTTCGCCGAACTGACCGCCCGCGCCGACGCCCTGGCCGGCGCCCTGCGCGCCCGGGGCCTGACCGACGGCGCGGTGCTGTCCACCGACATCCCCACCGGACCCCGCTTCTTCGCGCTGGTCCTGGCCGCACTGCGGCACGGCTACGGCCTCTTCCCCGTCGCCCCCGAACTGCTGGCCCTCCCCGTGGGCGCGTCCCTGCTGACGGACGCGGGCGCCGCCCTCCACGTCACCGCCGGGCCCCCCGCGGCGGACGGGCCGGCGCTGCCCTGCCCGGCCGTCGGCGACGAGGAGCTGCTGTCCGCCCCCGGCGCCCCCGCCCCGGCCGTGCCCCCGGCGGCCGGGCACCTCGTCTTCGCCACCTCGGGCACCACGGGCCTCCCGCAGGCCGTCGTACGGACCCGCCCCGCCCGGCCCTACAAGGGCGTGGCCGTCATCGAGCGGTACGCCGCCGGCCCGGACCGGGGTCCGCACCTGATGGCCAACCCCACCTACCACCTGGGCACCCTGGGGCCCGCCCTGTACGCACTCCAGGCGGGCAGCGCGGTCGTCGTCCAGCGCGACTGGTCCCCGGCCGGCTTCGCCGGACTGGCCGACCGGTACGCGGCCGACAGCGCCATGCTCAGCCCGGACCGGCTGACCTCCCTGGTCGGGGCGGGCCGGGCGCCGGAGCGGCGGCTGCGGGCGGTCTTCCACGGCGGGGCCGCCTGCCCGCCCGGGGTGAAGCGCGCGGCGATCGAGCTGTTCGGGCCGGTCCTGCACGAGTACTACGGCACGTCCAGGAGCGTCCTGACGGAGATCACCACCCCCGAGTGGCTGGAGCGGCCGGGCTCGGTCGGCCGCCCGCTGCCCGGGATCCTGGTCGAGGTCACCCGCGAGGGCCGGGCCCTGCCCCCGGGCGAGGCCGGGGAGATCGGGATCCGGCTGCGCGCCGCCGACCGGGGTGCGGCCGAGGCTCCCGTGCACGCCACGGGCGACGTCGGCTTCCTCGACGCCGACGGGTACCTGTTCGTCATCGGCCGGGCCGGGACCCCGCAGGAGCTGTCCGCCGCCCGGCTCGAGCACGCGGTCCGGCTGCTGCCCGGCGTCACCGACGCGGTCGTCCTCCCGGGCGCCGGCGCCCCCGTCTGCTTCGTCGAGCACGGCCCCGCCCTCCCCGACCCGGCCGCCGCCGTGGAGGCGTCGGCGCGCCGGCTCGGCCTGCCCGCGCCCCGGGTGGTCCCGGCCGCCTCCGGCGCCCTGCCCCGTACCCCCAGCGGCAAGATCCGGCGCGCCGGGCTGTCCGTCCTCGCCGGGGTCCCGGCGGCCGCGGGCGAGGGCCGGGGATGACCGAGGAGCCGTGGACCCCGACCGTCCCGGGCCGGCTCGTGCGCCACGCCCGGCGCCGGCCGGACGCGCCCGCGCTGGTCTGCCTCGACGGGGACGAGGTCCGGCGGCTGGACTACGGGCGGCTGGCCGCCCTCGTCGAGGCCGTCGGCTCGGGGCTGGGCGCCCTCGGGGCCCGGCCGGGCGACCGGCTGGTCATGGTGCTGCCGAACGACGAGTCCTTCGTCGCCGTCCTGCTGGCGGCCATGGGACGGGGGATCCTGCCGGTCCCGGCGGCCACCCCGGCGACCACGCGGCCCGAGGCCTTCGGCCGGCGGCTGCGCGGCATCGTCGCCGACTGCCGGCCCGCCCTGGTCGTCACCACCGCGCCCTGGCAGGCGGCCGTGCTCACCGCCCTGGGGGACCTCGACGTCCCCGGCGGGGTGCACGCCTGGCCCGCCCCGGCGGCGGCGGCCGGCGTCGAC
>NZ_JBFBGN010000090.1:0-30331 GCF_040684675.1 Streptomyces sp. NPDC089915
GCCGCTTCGTGCTGGTGGACGCCGAAGGCCCCGACACCGCCGCCCTGTCCGCCGCAGTGGCCTGTGGCGAGCCCCAGGTGGCGGTCCGCGACGGCGCCCTGTACGCCCCGAGGCTCGTCCGCGCCGACGAACCGGCCCCGGCCGCCGACGCCCCCGTGCCCTTCCCGGCCGACGGAACGGTGCTGATCACCGGTGCTTCGGGTGCGCTGGGCCGGCTCGTCGCCCGCCACCTCGTCACCGAACACGGAGTACGGCACCTGCTGCTCGCCAGCCGCCGGGGCCAAGAGGCCCCGGGAGCCGCCGAGTTCACGGCGGAGCTGCGCGAACTGGGCGCGGAACCGCGGGTGGTGGCCTGCGATGTCGCCGACCGAGCCGAACTCGCCGCCCTCCTCGCGACGGTGCCCGCCGGGCACGCGCTGACCGCCGTGGTCCACGCGGCCGGCGTGACCGACGACGGCACCCTCACCGCCCTCACCCCGGACCGGATCGACGGGGTGTTCCGCCCGAAGGCCGACGCGGCCCTCCACCTGCACGAGCTCACCCGCGATCTGAACCTGTCCGCCTTCGTCCTGTTCTCCTCGGCCGCCGGCCCCCTCGGCAGCGCCGGACAGGCCAACTACTGCGCCGCCAACTCCTTCCTCGACGCCCTCGCCGCGGCCCGCAGGGCCGAAGGCCTCCCCGCGGTGTCCCTCGCCTGGGGCCTGTGGGCGCAGAGCAGCACCCTCACGGACGGGCTGGCCGCCGCCGACCGGCACAGGATCAGCCGCTCCGGACTCATCGCCCTGGAGGCGGAGGAGGGCCTGGCGCTCTTCGACGCCGCCTGCCGCTCCGAACGGGCCGCCCTGGTCCCGGTCCGCCTGGACACCGAGGCCCTGCACGCCCAGGCCCGAGCGGGCACCCTGCCGCCGCTGCTGCGGAAGCTGGTACGCGGCTCCGTACGGCGCGGCCTCGAAGGCGCCGGGCAGACGGCGGCCCGGCAGACCCCGGTGGCCGGCCGGCTCGCCGGCCTGTCGGCCGATGAGCGGTACGCGTTCGTCCTCGACCTGGTGCGCACCCGCGTCGCGGCCGTCCTCGGCCACACCTCGGCCGGATCGGTCGCGGTCGACCGGCAGTTCAGGGACCTCGGCTTCGACTCCCTCACCGCCGTCGAACTGCGCAACACCCTCAACTCCGCCACCGGACTGCGCCTCCCCGCGACCCTCGTCTTCGACCACCCGACCCCCGAGGCGCTGACCCGCCTGCTGCTCGCCGAACTGCTCGGCACGGACGCCGGCCCGGCACGGCCGGACACGGCCGTCCAGATCGCCTCCGCCGACGATCCGATCGCGATCGTGGGGATGAGCTGCCGCTATCCGGGTGGGGTGCGTTCTCCGGAGGATCTGTGGCGGTTGGTCTCGGAGGGTGGTGACGCGGTCGGCGGGTTCCCGGTGGACCGTGGCTGGGCGCTGGACGGGCTGTATCACCCGGATCCGGATCATGCGGGGACGAGTTATGCCCGTGAGGGTGGCTTCCTTTACGAGGCTGGCGAGTTCGATGCCGCGTTCTTCGGGATCTCGCCGCGTGAGGCCCTGGCGATGGATCCGCAGCAGCGGTTGCTGTTGGAGACCTCGTGGGAGGTGTTCGAGCGGGCGGGGATCGACCCGGCCACGCTGAAGGGCTCGCGGACCGGCGTCTTCGCCGGAGTCATGTACCACGACTACGGCTCCCAGCTCGGCGGGACCGCACCCGAAGGCCTCGAAGGCCACCTCGGCATGGGCACCTCCGGGAGCGTGGCCTCGGGCCGGCTCTCCTACACCTTCGGCCTCGAAGGCCCGGCGGTGACGGTGGACACCGCCTGCTCCTCCTCCCTGGTCGCCCTGCACCTGGCGGCGCAGGCCCTGCGGCAGGGCGAGTGCACCATGGCCCTCGTGGGCGGCGTGACCGTCATGGCCACCCCCAACACCTTCGTGGAGTTCAGCCGCCAGCGCGGTCTGGCCGTCGACGGCCGCTGCAAGGCCTTCTCGGCCTCGGCGGACGGCACCGGCTGGGCCGAAGGCGTCGGCATGCTGCTGGTCGAGCGCCTGTCGGACGCCCGCCGCAACGGCCACCGGGTGCTCGCGGTGGTCCGCGGGTCGGCGGTGAACCAGGACGGCGCGTCCAACGGTCTGACCGCCCCCAACGGTCCGGCGCAGCAACGGGTGATCCGCCAGGCCCTGGCCCAGGCGGGGCTCTCGGCCGACGATGTGGACGCGGTCGAGGCCCATGGCACGGGCACCACGCTCGGCGACCCGATCGAGGCCCAGGCCCTGCTCGCCACCTACGGCCAGGACCGGCCCGGGGACCGGCCGCTGTGGCTGGGCTCGCTGAAATCCAACATCGGCCACACCCAGGCCGCCGCCGGTGTCGCCGGTGTCATCAAGATGGTCGAGGCGATGCGCCACGGAGTGCTCCCCAAGACCCTGCACGCCGACGAACCCTCCCCCCACGTCGACTGGTCGACCGGGTCCGTACGCCTGCTGACCGAGGCCCGCGAATGGGCCGGGGACGGCAGCCGTCCGCGCCGGGCGGGCGTCTCCTCCTTCGGCGTCAGCGGCACCAACGCCCACGTGGTGCTGGAACACGTACCCGCCCCGGTGGCCGACGCGGGCACCGGCGACGAGCCCGGAGCCGTCGCCTGGGTGCTGTCGGCCAAGGACGACACCTCCCTGCGCACCCAGGCACAGCGCCTCGCGGCCCATGTCGCGGAGCACTCGACCCTCGGGCTCGCTGACATCGGGCACGCGCTCGCCGCTTCGCGAGCCTCGATGGAGCTGCGCGCGGCCGTCGTGGGGGCCGGCCGTGAGGAACTGCTGGCGGGCCTGGAAGCCGTCGCCACGGGCCGGCAGGCAGCCGGTGTCGTACGGGGCGAGGCCGAGCCCGGCGGGAGCCGGACCGCGTTCCTGTTCTCGGGTCAGGGGAGTCAGCGGCTGGGTATGGGGCGTGAACTGCACGCTGCCTACCCGGTGTTCGCGGATGCCTTCGACGCCGCTTGTGCCGCTCTGGATTCGCATCTCGAACTCCCGCTGAAGGATGTGGTGTTCGGGGAGGACGCGCAGCTGCTGAGCAGGACGGAATACACCCAGCCGGCGTTGTTCGCGGTCGAGGTGGCGCTGTTCCGGCTGCTGGAGTCCTGGGGTGTGCGTCCGGACTTCCTCGCCGGGCACTCGGTCGGCGAGTTCGCGGCCGCCCATGCGGCGGGTGTGCTCTCGCTGGAGGACGCGGCGAAGCTGGTGGCCGCGCGGGGCCGGCTGATGCAGGAGCTGCCCTCGGGCGGGGTGATGGTGGCGGTCCAGGCCTCCGAGGAGGAGGTGCGGGAGCTGCTGGCCGGGCTGGAGGACAGTGCGGGGATCGCCGCCGTCAACGGGCCCACGTCCGTGGTGGTTTCGGGCGCGGTTGATGCCGTCGCCTCCGTCGTGGACCGGCTTGCCGCCGACGGCCGGAAGACCAAGGCCCTGACGGTCTCCCACGCCTTCCACTCCCCGCTGATGGATCCGATGCTCGACGCCTTCCGCGAGGTCGTGGAGTCGGTCGTCTTCGAGGCGCCGCGCCTCCCGATCGTCTCCACCCTCACCGGCGGCACGGTCACCGCCGAGCAGTTCGGCTCCGTCGACTACTGGGTGCGCCACGTCCGCGAGGCCGTCCGCTTCGCCGACGCCCTCACCGCCCTCAGCTCCGAGGGCGCCGGGACCTTCCTGGAGATCGGCCCCGGCGGGGTCCTGACGGCCCTCGCCCAAGAGGTCCTCGACGAGCGGGCCGTGGCCGTCGCGCTACTGCGCGGCGACCGTCCCGAAGAGCTCGCCGTTACCACCGCCCTCGCCCGGCTCCACGTCCACGGCACCCCCGTCGACTGGACGGCCCGGTACGCCGGAACGGCCGCCCACCCCGTCGACCTGCCCACCTACGCCTTCCACCACCGGCGCTACTGGCTCGACCCGGTCGCACCGGCGGGCGATGTGGCCGCCGCCGGTCTCGTCGACGCCGAACACCCCTTCCTGGGAGCGGCCGTAGCCCTCGCCGACGGCCAGGGGGCACTCCTGACGGGCCGGCTGTCCCCGGCCACCCACCCCTGGCTCAACGACCACACCGTGATGGACGCGGTCCTGCTGCCCGGCACCGCCCTGGTCGACCTGGCGCTGCGCGCCGCCGACGAGGTGCGCTGCGACCGGGTGGACGAGCTGACCCTCGGCGCCCCCCTCGTCCTGCGCGAGGACGGGGCCGTGCAGCTCCAGGCCGTGGTCGGCGGGCCGGACGCGACCGGGCACCGTACCGTCAACGTCTACTCCCGCCCCGAGACGGCCGACGCGGCCGAGCCGTGGACCTGCCACGCGACCGGTGTGGTCTCCGTGGACGCCCACGGACCGCAGGAGCCGCCCGCCGGCGCATCCGTGTGGCCGCCCCACGCGTCCGAACCCCTCGACACGGGCGGCGCGTACGAGCGGCTGGCCGAGCTCGGCTTCGGTTACGGGCCGGTGTTCCAGGGCCTGCACGGGCTCTGGCGGCGCGGCGACGAGGTGTTCGCCGAGGTACGGCTGCCCGAGGAGACCGCGGTCGCCGGCTTCGGCGTCCATCCGGCCCTGCTCGACTCGGCCCTCCACGCGATCGGCCTCGGCGGGCTGCTGCCCGATGCCGGACGGGGCCGGATCCCCTTCGCCTGGAACGGGGTGACAGTCCACGCCACCGGCGCCCGCGCCCTGCGGGTCCGGATCGCCCCGGCCGGCGCCGACGCGGTGGCCCTGGAGGCCGTCGACGAGGCCGGCCGGCCCGTGGCCTCCGTCGACTCCCTGGTGCTGCGGCCCGTATCCGCCGAGCAGCTGGCCCGGGCCGGGCGGGCGCACGGGCTGCAGGACTCGCTGTACCGGCTCGACTGGACCCCCCTTCCCCTCACCCCGGAGGAACCCGTGAACCTGCCCGGCGGGCAGTGGACCCTCGTCGGAGGCGACGACGGGCTGCGCGCGGCGCTGGAGGACTCCGGCATGGACGTCGTCTTCCGGCCCGACCCGGCCGGTCCGGCCGACGCGGGGGAGGGCCCGGCGCCCGCCGTGCTCCTCGCCGCCGTCGACGTCCACCCGGACCGGGACCACCCCGTCGCCCACGTCCACGCGACCGTGCACCGCGCCCTGGACCTGCTCCAGCGGTGGCTCGCCGACGACCGGTACGCCGATTCCCGGCTGGCCGTCCTGACCTGCAACGCCGTCGCCGCCAAGGGGCGCGGCGCGGAGGACGGCGACAAGGAGGTGGACCCGGCGCAGGCCGCGATCTGGGGCCTGGTGCGCTCGGCGCAGTCGGAGAACCCGGGCCGCTTCGTCCTGGTCGACCTCGACCGCGACCCGGCGTCCGCGCGGGCCCTGCCCGCCCTGCTGGCCTCGGGGGAGGAGCAGTTCGCCGTACGCGGCGGTACGGTCCTCGTCCCCCGGCTGGCCCGGACCGGGCCCCCGGTCCTGTCCGGCGAGGCCGGGACCGCGTTCACGGCCGACGGTACGGTCCTCGTCACCGGCGCGTCCGGGCTGCTGGGCGGGCACGTCGCCCGGCACCTGGTCACCGGGCACGGGGTGCGCGACCTGCTGCTCGTCAGCCGACGGGGCGGTGCGGCCGAGGGCATGGCCGAACTGGAGGCGGAACTGGCCGCCCTGGGGGCCCGGGTCACCGTGGCCGCCTGCGACGTCGCCGACCGGGAGGCACTCGCGGGGGTCCTCGCCGCGATACCCGGGGAGCACCCGCTGACCGGTGTGGTGCACGTGGCCGGGGTGACCGACGACGGGATCCTCACCGGGCTCACGGCGGAGCGCGTCGACCGGGTCTTCCGTCCCAAGGTGGACGCCGCCCTGCACCTGGACGAGCTCACCCGAGGCATGGAACTCTCCGCGTTCGTCCTGTTCTCCTCCGCCGCCGGTGTCTTCGGCGCGGCGGGCCAGGCCAACTACGCCGCCGCCAACGCCTTCCTGGACGCCCTCGCCCGCCAGCGCCGCGCCGCCGGCCTGCCGGCCGTGTCCCTGGCTTGGGGGCTGTGGGCCGAAAGCAGCGGCATCACCGGCGAGTTGACGGACGCGGACCGGGGCCGGATGTCCCGCAGCGGTATCCTGCCGCTGAGCACCGAGGAGGCCCTCGGCCTCTTCGACGCCGCGACGGCGGACCCGCGCGGGGTGGTCGTCCCGGTCCGCCTCGACCAGGCGGAACTGCGCGGGCAGGCCGCCGCCGGCACCCTGCCGGCCCTGCTCACCTCCCTGGTGCGGACCCCCGCCCGGCGCTCCGCCGCCGACGGGGGAGCGGACACCGCCACCGGGCGGCCCGCCGCCGGAGGGGACCTGACGGCCCGGCTCGCGGGGCTCTCCGACTCCGAACGCGACACCCTGCTGCTGGACCTGGTGTGCGAGCACGTGGCCGCGGTCCTCGACCTCGCCTCGGCGCAGGCGGTGCGGCCCGGCCAGGCCCTGCGCGACCTCGGGTTCGACTCGCTGACCGCCGTCGAACTGCGCAACCGGCTCGGCAAGGACACCGGGCTGCGACTGCCGCCCACGCTCGTCTTCGACTACCCCACCCCCGCCGAACTGGCCGGCTACCTCGGCTCCCAGGCCGCGCCGGCCACCCGGGACGTCACCGGGCTGCTGGCCGAACTCGACCGGATCGACTCGGAGTTGCAGACCACGGCGACGACCGACGCGGAACTCCGCGACGCGGTCACGGCGCACCTGCGCCACCTGCTGGACCGGTGGGCCGCGCCCGCCGGCCAGGGCGAGGCGGACACCGGCGGCGTCGCGGACGGGCTCGACACCGCGACGGACGACGAGATGTTCGACTTCATCGGCAAGGAGTTCGGGATCTCCTGAACCGGACCGGGTGCGGGGCCGCGAGCCCCGCACCCGCCCCCTCCGCCCGCTCCCGCGCCCGCCGGACTCCGACGCCCGGCCCCGCCGACGCGGCCCCTTCCCCCGGCCCCTCCCGGCCCCCGGCCCTCCCGGCCCCCCGACCGCACAGGCCCCACGGCCCCACGGCCCGTACGGGCTCGATGCAAAAGGTGACCCCAGTGACTGACCTCCAGGCGAACAACAACGAGGAAAAGCTCCGCTACTTCCTGAAGCGGGTGTCGGCGGACCTCCACGAGGCCCGCGAGCGGCTGCGCGACCTCGACGCGGACCGGCACGAGCCGATCGCCATCGTCGCGATGAGCTGCCGCTTCCCCGGCGGGATCAGCACCCCCGAAGGGCTGTGGCGGTTCCTGGCGCAGGACGGGGACGCCATCACCGGGTTCCCCGAGGACCGGGGCTGGGACCTGGAAGGGCTCTACGACCCCGACCCGGACACCCGGGGCACCAGCCACGTCCGCGAGGGCGGATTCCTCGACGGCATCGAGCGCTTCGACGCCGGGCTCTTCGAGATCTCGCCCCGCGAGGCCCTCACCATGGACCCCCAGCAGCGGATCCTCCTGGAATCGTGCTGGGAGACCTTCGAACGGGCCGGCATCGACCCCACCTCCCTCAAGGGCAGCCGGACCGGCGTCTTCACCGGCGTCATGTACCACGACCATTCCGCCCTGCTCCAGCGGGCGGTGGAGGACGTCGACGGCTACATCGGCACCGGCAGCGCGGCCAGCGTCGTCTCCGGCCGGGTGTCCTACACCTTCGGCCTCGAAGGGCCGGCCGTCACCGTCGACACGGCCTGCTCCTCCTCCCTCGTCGCCCTCCACCTGGCCGTACGGGCCCTGCGGCAGGGCGAATGCGACCTGGCCCTCGCGGGCGGCGTCACCACCATGCTCACCCCGACGTCCTTCGTGGACTTCAGCCGCCAGCGCGGCCTGGCCGCCGACGGCCGCTGCAAGCCCTTCGCCGCGGCCGCCGACGGCACCGGCTGGGGCGAGGGCCTCGGCGTGCTCCTGGTGGAGCGGCTCTCCGACGCCCGCCGCAACGGCCACCCGGTCCTCGCCGTCGTCCGCGGCTCCGCCGTCAACCAGGACGGCGCCTCCAACGGCCTCACCGCCCCCAACGGCCCCTCCCAGCAGCGCGTCATCCGCCACGCCCTGGCCGACGCCCGCCTGACCCCCGCCGACGTGGACGCGGTGGAGGCCCACGGCACCGGCACCACCCTCGGCGACCCCATCGAGGCCCAGGCCCTCCTCGCCACCTACGGTCAGGGGCGCGCCGAGGGGCAGCCCCTGTGGCTCGGCTCGCTGAAGTCCAACATCGGGCACACCCAGGCGGCCGCGGGCGTCGGCGGGGTCATCAAAATGGTCGAGGCCATGCGGCACGGCCTGCTCCCCAGGACCCTCCACGTGGACGAGCCCACCCCGCACGTCGACTGGTCCTCCGGCGGCGTACGCCTGCTCACCGAGCCCGTCCCCTGGGCCCGGGGCGAACGGCCCCGCCGCGCGGCCGTCTCCTCGTTCGGCTTCAGCGGCACCAACGCCCACGTCGTCCTCGAAGAACCCCCGCACACCGACCCCGACCCCGAGCCGGAGCCCGCCGCGGAGCCCGCCAGCCGGTGCACGCCCGTACTGCTCTCCGGGAAGAGCGCCGCCGCCCTGCGCGAGCAGGCCGCCCGCCTCCTGAGCCACACCGACGGCCACCCCGGACCCGCCCTGGCCGACCTCGGCCTCTCCACGGCGACGACCCGCGCCGCCCTCGACCACCGCGCCGCGATCGTCGCCCGGGACCCCGAAGGACTGCGCCGGGCCCTCGGCCTGCTGGCCGCCGGCGAGACCCCCGCCGACACCACCGACACCGCCACCGCCACGGGCGTGGTCCTGCCCCGCAGCCGGACCGCGTTCCTCTTCTCCGGCCAGGGCAGCCAGCGCCCCGGGATGGGACGCGAACTGTACGCCGCCTTCCCCGTGTTCACCGAGGCCTTCGACGCCGTCTGCGCCGCCCTCGACCCCCACCTCGAACACCCCCTGAAGGACGTGGTGTTCGCCGCCGGCACCGAGGCGCTGAACCGGACGGAACACGCGCAGCCGGCCCTGTTCGCCCTCCAGGTGGCCCTGTTCCGGCTGGTGGAGTCCTGGGGCGTGCGCCCCGACCTGCTGGCCGGGCACTCGGTGGGCGAGCTCGCCGCCGCCCACGTCGCCGGAGTGTTCTCCCTCGACGACGCCGCCCGCCTGGTGGCCGCCCGGGCCCGGCTCATGCAGGCCCTCCCGGCCGGGGGCGCGATGGTTTCCGTCGAGGCCTCCGAGCAGGAGGTACGGGAGCTGCTCGCCGGACACGAGGAGCGGGCCGGCATCGCCGCCGTCAACGGACCCGCCTCCGTCGTCGTCTCGGGCGCCGCCGCGACCGTGGCCGAGGTGGCCGGACGGCTCTCCGCCCAGGGCCGCAAGACCAGGGAACTGCCCGTCTCCCACGCCTTCCACTCCCCGCTCATGGAGCCGGTGCTCGACGCCTTCCGCGAGGTCGTGGAATCCGTCGTCCTCGAAGCGCCCCGGTTCCCCATCGTCTCCACCCTCACCGGGCGCCCCGTGCCCGCCGGGGAACTGCGCACCGCCGGATACTGGGTCCGGCACGTCCGTGAGGCCGTCCGGTTCGCCGACGCCGTCGCCGCCCTCGCCGCCGAAGGCGCGGGCACCTTCCTGGAGATCGGCCCCGGCGGCGTCCTCACCGCCCTGGCCGCGCACCTCCTCGACGAGCAGGCGGTCGTGGTCCCCGCCCTGCGGGCCGGCCGGTCCGAGGACCTGGCCGTCACCACCGCCCTCGCCCGGCTCCACGTCCACGGCACGCACGTCGACTGGGCAGCCGTCTTCGCGGGCCGTGGCGCCCGCCGGGTGGAGCTGCCCACCTACGCCTTCCAGCGCGAGGACTACCGGCTGGAGACCCGGCCCGACACCGGAGACCTCTCCGGCGCCGGCCTTCGACCCGCCGACCACCCCCTCCTCGGCGCCGTCATGACCCTCGCCCACGGCGACGGAGTCCTGCTGACCGGCCGCGCATCGCTCACCACACACCCCTGGCTGGCCGGCCACCGCGTGCTGGGCAGCCCCCTCCTGCCGGGCACCGCCCTCGTCGAGCTCGCCGTCCGCGCCGGGGACCAGGTCGGATGCGGCCGCGTCGAGCACCTCACCCTGGAAGCGCCGCTCGTCCTGCCGGCACAGGGCGGGGTACGCCTCCAGGCCGTCGTCGACAACGCCGACGCCGACGGCCGGCGCGGCGTACGCCTCTACTCCCAGCCCGACGACGCCCTCGCCGCCGACAACTGGACCCGCCACGCCTCCGGCCTCCTGGCCCCCGCCCCCGCGGCCGCCCCGGACCCCTCCGCGCTCACCACCTGGCCCCCGGCCGACGCCGAACCCGCCGACCCCGAGGCCCTCTACGACCGCATGACCGGCCTCGGCCTGGAATACGGGCCGCCGTTCCGGGGGGTCCGCGCGGGCTGGCGGCGCGGCGGCGAGCTGTTCGCCGAGATCGCCCTGCCCGAAGGGACCGACACCACCGGATTCGGCCTGCACCCCGCCCTCTTCGACGCCGCCCTCCACACCGCCGGCCTCGCCGGCCCCGACGCGCAGGACGGCCCCCGCATCCCCTTCGAATGGAACGGGGTGACCCTGCACGCGACCGGCGCCACCACCCTCAGGCTCCAGATGGCGCCCGCCCCGGACGCGGAGGACGCCGTCACCCTGCTCCTCGCGGACGGCGCCGGCCGGCCCGTGCTCTCCGTCGACTCCCTGGTGCTGCGCCCCGTCGCACCCGAACAGCTGGCCGCGGCGGCCGGCACCCGGGACGACGCGCTGTTCCGGCCGGTGTGGACCCCCGTGGACCCCGCCCCCGCCGAGCACCCCGCGCCCGTCCCGGTCCCGCTCGCCCCGCTCCCCCTCAGCGACGCCGACGCCGAGGACGCCCCGGTCCCGGACACCGTCGCGGTGACGGTCCCGGTGCCGGCCGAGGAGGACACCCCCGATGCCGACCGGGCCGACCGGCCCGCCACGGCCGCGCGGGCCGCGCTCGCACTCGTCCAGGACTGGCTCGCGGACACCCGCTCCGCCCACGCGCGGCTCCTCGTCCTCACCCGGGGCGCCGTCGCCACCGGGCCGCAGGAGGGCGCCGACCCCGCACAGGCCGCCGTCTGGGGCCTGGTGCGCACGGCCCAGTCCGAGAACCCCGGCCGGTTCCTCCTCGTCGACACCGAGCCCGGCACCCCCGCCACCGACCCGGCCCTGCTCGGCGCCGCGGCCGCCACCGGCGAACCGCAGCTGGCCGTACGCGGCGGAGCCCTGCTCGCCCCCCGCCTCGTCCGCGCCGACGCGCCCGCGACGCGACCCGACCGGGACACGGAAACCGGCACGGACCCGGTGTTCCCGCCGCACGGCACCGTCCTCGTGACCGGAGCCTCCGGCACGCTCGGACGCCTGGTCGCCCGCCACCTCGTCGCCCGGCACGGCGTCCGCAGGCTGCTGCTCCTCAGCCGCAGCGGCCCCGGCGCCGACGGCGCCGGGGAGTTCGCCGCCGAACTCGCCGCCATGGGAGCCGTGGCCGACACCGTCGCCTGCGACGTGGCCGACCGGCACGCGCTGGCCGCCCTGCTGGCCGACCTCCCCGCCGCACACCCGCTGACCGCCGTGGTCCACGCCGCAGGCGTCACCGACGACGGCGTCCTGCCGGCCCTCACCCCGGACCGCGTCCAGCGGGTGTTCGCACCCAAGGTCGCCGGCGCCCACCACCTCCACGAGCTCACCCGCGACCTCGGCCTCACCGCCTTCGTCCTGTTCTCGTCCGCCGCAGGCGTCTTCGGCAACCCCGGCCAGGGCAACTACGCCGCCGCCAACGCCGCCCTGGACGCCCTCGCCCAGCAGCGCCGCGCGGCCGGCCTGCCCGCCGTCTCCCTCGCCTGGGGCCTGTGGGCCCACGGCAGCACCCTGACCTCCGCACTCGCCGAGACCGACCGGCGCCGCATCGGCCGCTCGGGACTCCTCGCCCTGGAGACCGACGAGGGCCTCGCCCTCCTCGACCGCGCCCTGGACACCGCCGAACCCCTCCTCGTGCCCGTCCGCTGGGACCTGCCCGTCCTGCGCGAGCAGGCCCGCGCGGGCACCCTCCCCGCCCTGCTCCGCGACCTGGTCCCCGCACCCGTACGCCGCAGCGAGGCCACCGCGGCCGGATCACCCGACGGCGCCCGCTCCGCCCTGGCGGAGCGGCTCGCCACCCTGCCCGAAGCGGGCCGCACCACCCTGCTCGTCGACCTCGTCCGCACGCACGCCGCCGCCGTACTCGGCCACGGCCGCCCCGAATCCGTCCAGGCCGGCCAGGCCTTCAGGGAACTCGGCTTCGACTCCCTGACCGCCGTCGAACTGCGCAACCGCCTCGCCTCGGCGACCGGCGTACGCCTCCCCGCCGGCCTGGTCTTCGACCACCCCACCCCCGACGCCCTCGCCCGCCACCTCCTGCGCCGGCTCACCGACACCCCCCGGCCCGCGACCGCCACCCGTACGGGCACCCCCGCCGGAACGGCCGCCGACGAACCCGTCGCCATCGTCGCCATGGGCTGCCGCTACCCCGGCGGCGTACGGTCCCCCGAGGACCTGTGGCGGCTGCTCACCGGGGCCACCGACGCCATCGCCGGATTCCCCGAGGACCGCGGCTGGGACCTCGACCTGCTCTCCGCGAGCGGCGGCACCGCCGGATCCAGCAGCACCCTCCGGGGCGGATTCCTCTACGACGCGGGCGAGTTCGACGCCGCCTTCTTCGGGATCTCCCCCCGCGAAGCCCTCGCCATGGACCCCCAGCAGCGCCTCCTCCTGGAAACCTCCTGGGAGGTGTTCGAACGGGCCGGGATCGCCCCGTCCACCCTGCGCGGCTCCCGCACCGGCGTGTTCACGGGCGTCATGTACCACGACTACGCCTCCTCCCTCCAGCAGGTCCCCGACGGGGTTGAGGGCTTCCTCGGCACCGGCAACTCGGGCAGCGTCATCTCGGGCCGGCTGTCCTACACCTTCGGCCTCGAAGGCCCCGCCGTCACCGTCGACACGGCCTGCTCCTCCTCCCTCGTCGCCCTCCACCTCGCCGTCCAGGCCCTGCGCCAGGGCGAATGCGAACTCGCCCTCGCGGGCGGCGTGACCGTAATGGCCGGACCCGGCGCCTTCATCGAGTTCAGCCGCCAGCGCGGCCTCGCCGCCGACGGCCGCTGCAAGGCCTTCTCCGCCGACGCCGACGGCACCGGCTGGGCCGAAGGCGTGGGCGTGCTCCTGGTGGAACGCCTCTCGGACGCCCTCCGCCACGGCCACCCGGTCCTCGCCGTCGTCCGGGGGAGCGCCGTCAACCAGGACGGCGCCTCCAACGGCCTCACCGCCCCCAACGGCCCCGCGCAGGAACGGGTGATCGAGCAGGCCCTGGCGAACGCCGGACTCTCGGCGGCGGACGTGGACGCCGTCGAGGCGCACGGCACCGGCACCCGGCTGGGCGACCCGATCGAGGCCCAGGCCCTCCTCGCCGCCTACGGCCAAGAGCGGTACGGGGAAAGGCCGTTGTGGCTCGGGTCGCTCAAGTCCAACATCGGGCACACCCAGGCGGCCGCGGGCGTTGGCGGGATCATCAAGATGGTCGAGGCGATGCGCCACGGCGTCCTGCCGAAGACCCTGCACGCCGAGGAACCCTCCCCGCACATCGACTGGACCTCCGGCGCCGTCCGCCTCCTCACCGAACCCGTGGAATGGACCGGGAACGGCCGGCCGCGCCGGGCGGGCGTCTCCTCCTTCGGCTTCAGCGGCACCAACGCCCACGTCGTCCTCGAAGAGGCCCCGGAATCCGCCGTCGAGGCCGCTTCCACGACCCCGTTCACGGCGCCTTTGCTGCTCTCCGCCAAGAGCCCGGAAGCCCTGCGCGCACAGGCCCGCGGCCTCCTGCCGTACGCCCAGGACCCGGGCCTGTCGGCGGGAGACCTCGCCTACTCCCTGGCCACGGGCCGCAGTGCGCTGGAGCACCGGGCGGCCGTGACCGCGGATTCCCCGGCCGGGACGCTGGAGGCCCTGACCGCCCTGGCGAACGGCACGCCCTCGCACGCGGTGCTCCGGGGCACGGCCGCATCCGGTGGCGGGCGGACCGCCTTCCTGTTCTCGGGGCAGGGCAGTCAGCGGCTGGGCATGGGGCGTGAACTGCACGCCGTTTACCCGGTGTTCGCGGAGGCCTTCGATGCCGCGTGTGCCGCCCTGGATCTCCATCTCGAACTCCCGCTGAAGGGTGTGGTGTTCGGGGATGACATGGAGCTCCTCAACCGGACCGCGTTCACCCAGCCGGCGTTGTTCGCAGTCGAGGTGGCGCTGTTCCGGCTGTTGGAGTCGTGGGGTGTGCGTCCGGACTTCCTGGCCGGGCATTCGGTGGGCGAGTTCGCGGCCGCCCATGTCGCGGGTGTGCTGTCGCTGGGCGACGCGGCGAAGCTGGTGGCCGCGCGCGGCCGGCTGATGCAGGAGCTGCCCCCGGGCGGGGTGATGGTCGCGGTCCAGGCTTCCGAGGAGGAGGTACGGGAGCTGCTGGCCGGGTTCGAGGACCGTGCGGGCATCGCCGCCGTCAACGGGCCCATGTCCGTGGTGCTTTCGGGTGCTGAGGACGCCGTCGCCGAGCTGGCCGGGAAACTGGGCGCCGAGGGCCGCAAGACCAAGGCCCTGACCGTCTCGCACGCCTTCCACTCCCCGCTGATGGACCCGATGCTCGACGCCTTCCGCGAGGTCGTGGAATCGGTCGCCTTCGAGGCCACGGGTCTCCCCGTCGTCTCCACCCTCACCGGGGGCCTTGTGACGGCCGAGGAGTTCGGCTCGCCGGACTACTGGGTGCGTCACGTCCGCGAGGCCGTCCGCTTCGCCGACGCCGTCACCGCCCTGGCGGCCGAGGGCGTACGCACCTTCCTGGAGGTCGGCCCCGGCGGGGTCCTGACCGCGCTCGCCCAAGAGGCCCTGGACCAGGACGCGGTGGCCGTGGCGCTGCTGCGCGCCGACCGGGCCGAGGAGCCGGCCGTCGCCACCGCCCTCGCCGGGCTCCACGTCCACGGCGCCCCCGTCGACTGGGAGGCGGTCTTCGCCGGCCGTGGCGCCCGTCGCGTGGACCTGCCCACCTACCCCTTCCAGCGCACCCGCTACTGGCTGGCGGCGGCCCCCGCACCGGGCGACGTCTCCGCCGCCGGTCTGGCGGAGGCGGACCACCGGCTGCTCGGCGCCGCCGTTCCGCTCGCCGACGGTGCGGGGCTCCTCCTGACCGGGCGGCTGTCGCTCGCGACGCAGCCCTGGCTCGCCGACCACGTCGTGCACGGCGCCGTGCTCGTCCCCGGCACCGCCTTCGTGGACCTGGCGCTGCACGCCGCCCACGCCGAGGGCGTCGGCTGTGACCGGCTGGACGAGCTGACGCTCGGGGCACCGCTCGTCGTCCCCGAGGACGGGGCCGTCCAGGTCCAGGTGCGGGTCGCGGCACCCGGCGCCGACGGCCGCCGGGCGCTGGAGATCCACTCGCGTCCGCAGGGCGCCTCCGCCGAGGAGCCGTGGACCGGCCACGCGTCGGGCACCCTGTCCACCGCCGAGGCCTCCGAGGACGCGGCCGCCCTGGCGGCTTGGCCCCCGCCGCAGGCGGTCCCCGTCACCGACGGTTCCCCGGACTCCCTGTACGAGCGGATGACCGGCCTGGGGCTGGACTACGGTCCCCTCTTCCGGGGCGTGCGCGCCGCCTGGAGCCGGGACGGGGAGCTTTTCGCCGAACTGGAGCTCCCCGAGGGGACCGACGTCTCCGGGTTCGGGCTGCACCCGGCCCTTCTGGACGCCGCCCTGCACGCCGTGGCCCTCGGGGACGGGCTGCTCGGCGAGGAGGCCGGCCCGGACCGGGTGCGGGTCCCCTTCTCGTGGACCGGTGTCACGCGGTCCGCCGCCCCGGCGGCGGGCCTCACCGCCCTGCGGGTGCGGCTGGCCCCCGCCGGCCCGGACGCCGTCTCGCTGCTGGCCGCCGACACCGTCGGCCGGACCGTGGCCGGTGTGGACTCCCTGGTCCTGCGGCCGATCTCCGCCGAGCAGCTCGCCGCCGCGCGGGCCGGACGGTTCCAGGACGCGCTGTTCCGCCTGGAGTGGACCGAGGCGCCCCCGGCCCCTGCCGTGGCCCCGGCCGCCGACCACGTCGTCCTGCTGGAGGCGGAGCTCCCGGACCGCCCGGCCGAGGACGCCGCCGCCGTGCGGTACGCGGCGGCCCGCGCCCTGGCCCTCGTACAGCAGCGGCTGGCCGCCGCGGAGGCGGGGGAGGAGGACCCGGGCAGGCTGGTGCTCGTCACCCGGAACGCGGTCCGCACGGGCGACGGGGACGCGGCCGGGCCGGACCCGGCACAGGCCGCCGTCTGGGGCCTGGTCCGGTCCGTCCAGTCCGAACACCCCGGACGCTTCGTCCTCGTGGACCTCGACGTCGACGGGGACGCGGACACCGCCGCGTCGGCGGCGCTCGCCACCGGGGAGCCGCAGTGCGCCGTCCGGGACGGCCGGGTGCTCGTGCCCAGGCTGGCGCGCGCCGCCGCGCCCGTGGCCGCCGGGGACGAGGCCCTGCGGCTGGACCCGGCCGGTACGGTCCTGGTGACCGGGGCGACGGGCGCCCTGGGCCGGCTGGTGGCCCGGCACCTGGTCACCGCGCACGGCGCACGGCACCTCCTGCTGGCCAGCCGCCGGGGGTCCGACGCCGAGGGCGCGTCCGCCTTCGCCGCCGAACTGGGCGCGCTGGGCGCCGAGGTGACCCTGGCGGCCTGCGACGTCGCCGACCGGGCCGCGCTCGCCGCCGTACTCGACGCGGTCCCCGCCGCCCACCCGCTGACCGCGGTGGTGCACGCGGCCGGTGTCCTCGACGACGGCCTCGTCGGCTCGCTCACCGCCGAACGGCTGGACCGGGTCCTCGGGCCCAAGACGGACGCGGCGTTCCACCTGCACGAGCTGACCCGGGACCGGGACCTCGCCGCCTTCGTCCTGTTCTCCTCCCTCGCCGGCACCTTCGGCACCGCCGGCCAGGCCAACTACGCCGCCGCCAACGCCGGGTTGGACGCCCTCGCCCAGGCGCGGCGGGCGGCGGGACTGCCGGCCGTCTCCCTGGCCTGGGGGCCCTGGACGGACACGGAGGGCCCGCACGGCATGGTGGGCGAGGCGGCCGCCGGCACACTCGCCCGGATGGCGCGGGCGGGCGTGTCCCCGCTCTCCCCGGAGGAGGGCCTCGCCCTCTTCGACGCAGCGGTCGCGACGAGCACGGCGGTCACGGCGGTCACGGCGACCACGGCGACGGCCGCGGACGGGCAGGCCGTGCTGCTGCCCGTACGGCTGAACCTGGCCGCCCTGCGCCGCGGCGCCGCGAGCCGGCCGGTGCCCGCCCTGCTCCGAGGCCTCGTACGGACCCCCGCCCGCCCGGCGGAGGACCCCGCGACCGGGGCCGACGCGCTCGCCGCGCAACTGGCGGGGGCCTCCGACGAGAAGCGCCGGCGGATCCTCCTCGGCCTCGTCAGGTCCCAGGTGGCGGCCGTGCTCGGACACGGCTCCGCCGAGGCCGTCGGCGCCTCCCAGGCCTTCCGCGACCTCGGCTTCGACTCCCTGACCGCCGTGGAACTCCGCAACCACCTGGGCACCGCCACCGGACTCCGCCTCCCGGCGAGCCTGCTGTTCGACCACCCCACCCCGGCGGCCCTCGCCGATCACCTGGCCGGCGCGCTGCCCGCCGCCGGACCGGGCACCGACGCGCAGGCCCCGTCGCTGCTCGCCGAGATCGACCGGCTGGAGACCGTGTTCGCCCGCGCCGCCCACGACCGGGCGGCCCGCGCCACCGCCGCCCTGCGCCTGGAGGTCCTCCTCGCGAAGTGGCGCGAGGCCGCCTCCGGCCCGGCCGCCGGCGGTGCGCCGGTCCCCGGGGACGAGAGCGGCCGGGACACCGCGGCCGAGGTGGCGGGGGCCTCCGACGAGGAACTCTTCGACCTGCTCGACGGCGAACTCGACACCCACTGATCGACCAGCACGCCCATCCCTTCGCGTTGAGGAACAGAAACCAGATGACGACCGATGTGAACAAGCTCCGCGACTACCTCAAGCGTGCCACCGTCGATCTGCGTCACGCCCGCCAGCGGCTGCGCGAGGCCGAGGGCAAGAACCGCGAACCGATCGCCATCGTGGGCATGAGCTGCCGCTACCCCGGCGGCGTCGAGTCCCCCGAGGACCTGTGGGACCTGGTCGCCGAGGGCCGAGACGCCATATCCGGCTTCCCCGCCGACCGCGGCTGGGACCTCGACGCGCTCTACGACCCGGACCCCGAGAACCCCGGCACCACCTACACCCGCGAAGGCGGATTCCTGCGCGGGGCCGCCGAGTTCGACCCCGCCTTCTTCGGGATCGGCCCGCGCGAGGCCCTCGCGATGGACCCCCAGCAGCGGCTCATCCTCGAAGCCTCCTGGGAGGCCGTCGAGCGCGCCGCGCTGGACCCGCAGTCCCTGCGCGGCAGCCGCACCGGCGTGTTCGCCGGGGTCATGTACCACGACTACGTCTCCCGCCTGCCCGCCATGCCCGAGGGCATCGAGGGCTACGTGAGCACCGGCAACACCGGCAGCGTGGTCTCCGGCCGCATCGCCTACACCCTGGGCCTGGAGGGCCCGGCCGTCACCATCGACACGGCCTGCTCCTCCTCCCTCGTGGCCCTCCACCTGGCCGTCCAGGCCCTGCGGCAGGGCGAGTGCGACCTCGCCCTCGCGGGCGGCGTCACCGTGATGGCCGGACCGACGACCTTCGTCGAGTTCAGCCGCCAGCGCGGGCTCTCGCCCGACGGCCGCTGCCGGGCCTTCTCCGCCGACGCCGACGGCACCGGCTGGTCCGAGGGCGTCGGCATGCTGCTCGTCGAACGGCTCTCCGACGCCGTCCGGCTCGGCCACCCCGTCCTGGCCGTGGTCCGCGGCTCCGCCGTCAACCAGGACGGCGCCAGCAACGGGCTCACCGCCCCCAACGGGCCGGCCCAGCAGCGGGTCATCCACCAGGCCCTGGCCAACGGCCTGCTCTCCCCGTCCGACGTGGACATCGTCGAGGCCCACGGCACCGGCACCACCCTCGGTGACCCGATCGAGGCGCAGGCCCTGCTCGCGGCCTACGGCCAGGAGCGGCCCGCCGACCGGCCCCTGCGGCTGGGCTCCGTCAAGTCCAACCTGGGGCACACGCAGGCCGCGGCCGGTGTCGCCGGCGTCATCAAGATGGTGCAGGCCCTGCGCCACGGGGTGCTGCCGAAGACCCTGCACGCGGACGAGCCGACCCCGCACGTCGACTGGTCCTCGGGCGCCGTCTCGCTCGTCACGGAGAACACCGCCTGGCCCGAGACGGAGCCGGGCCGGCCCCGCCGGGCGGCCGTCTCCGCCTTCGGCGTCAGCGGCACCAACGCGCACGTCGTCATCGAACAGCACCTGGACCCCGCCGAACCGGCCGCCACCGCCGAACCGTCCGTCCCGGCCGAAGCGGCCACCGCGACGGAAGCGGCCCCGGCCACCGCGCCGACCACCGCGCCGACCACCGCGCCGGAAGGCCCCGCCTGTACCGGTACGGCCACCCCCGCCGCCGACCGCCCCGCCGCCACGCCCGCCGACCGTGCCGCCGCCGTCGGTTCCGCCGTCGGCACCGCCATCGCCGGCCGGGCCGCCACCCTGGGCACCGCGATCGCCGGCCGCGCCGCGACCGTCGGCTCCGCCCTCGCCGACCGGGCCGCCACCCTCGTCGGCAGGGGCGGCGACCACGGCACCGGCGGCGGGCCCGACGCCACCGCCGGACCCCTGGACGGCGGAGCGCGCCCGGTCCTCTGGCCGCTGTCCGCCAAGACCCCGGCCGCCCTCGCCGCGCAGGCCGCCCGCCTCCGCACCCACCTGGCCGCCCTGCCCGCCGCCCCCGGTGCCGCCGTCCCGACGGCCGCCGACATCGCCCACACCCTCGCCACCACCCGCACCGCCTTCCCGCACCGCGCCGTACTCCTCGCGGCCGACCGGGCCGGCCTGGACCGCGCCTTGGACCACCTCGCCGACGCGGAGCCCGGCACTCCCGCGCCCGCCGGCACCGACGTGGTGCGCGGCACCGCCGACGACACCCGCCAGGCCGCCTTCGTCTTCCCCGGCCAGGGCTCCCAGTGGGCCGGCATGGCCGTCGAACTCCTCGACACCGCACCGGTCTTCGCCGACCGGCTGCGCCAGTGCGAGGAGGCCCTCGCCCCGCACGTCGACTGGTCGCTGACGGAGGTGCTGCGCGGCGCGCCCGGCGCCCCCGGCTTCGACCGGGTCGACGTCGTCCAGCCCGTGCTGTTCGCGGTGATGGTCTCCCTGGCCGAACTGTGGCGCTCCCACGGGGTGCGCCCGGCGGCCGTCGCCGGCCACAGCCAGGGCGAGATCGCCGCCGCGGCCGTCGTCGGCGCGCTCAGCCTGGAGGACGCCGCGAAGGTCGTCGCCCTGCGCAGCCGGGCGCTGACCGTGCTGTCCGGCCGGGGCGGCATGCTCTCCGTCGCCCTGCCCCTGGACCGGCTCACCCCGCTGATGGAACCCTGGGGCGAGCGGCTGTCCGTCGCCGCCGTCAACAGCCCGTCCTCCATCGTCGTCTCCGGCGACGGAGACGCCCTCGCCGAACTCCGCGACGCCCTGCACGCCGACGGGATCCGCGCCCGGCTGATCGCCGTGGACTACGCCTCCCACTCCGCGCACGTGGAGTCCGTCCGCGAACGCGTCCTCGAAGCCCTCGCCGACATCACCCCCCGCGCCTGCGAGGTGCCGTTCTACTCCACCGTCACCGGCGGCGTCGTGGACACCGACCGGCTCGACGCCGAGTACTGGTACCGCAGCCTGCGCCGGACCGTCCGCTTCGAGGAGGTCACCCGCGCCCTCGTCCGCGACGGACACGGCGCCCTCATCGAGGTCAGCGCGCACCCGGTGCTGACCGTCGGCATCCAGGAGACCCTCGACGACCTGGGCGGCGGCGCCGTCGCCCTCGCCACCCTGCGCCGCGACGAAGGGGGCACCGGCCGCTTCCTGCGCTCCGCCGCCGAGGCCCACGCCCACGGCGTCGCCCTCGACTGGCCCGCCGTCCTCGCCGCCCCGGACGCCCGCCGGATCCCGCTGCCCACGTACGCCTTCCAGCACGAGCGCTACTGGCTCGACGCCCCGCACACCCCGGCCGACGCGGCGGGCCTGGGCCTCGCCCCCTCGGACCACCCCCTGCTGGGCGCCGTCACCACCCTCGCCGACGCCGACGGGCTGCTGCTGACCGGCCGCCTGTCCCGGCACACCCACCCCTGGCTGGCCGAACACGAGGTGCTGGGCGCGGTCATCCTCCCCGGCACGGCCTTCGTGGAGCTCGCCGTCCGCGCCGGCGACCACCTCGGCTGCGAGGACCTGGCCGAACTCACCCTCCAGGCACCGCTGGTCCTGCCCGAACAGGGCGGCGTCCTCGTCCAGGTCGCGGTCGGCCCGGACGACGGCTCCGGCGACCGGCGCTTCGCCGTCCACTCCCGCCCCGACACCGCCGCCGAGGACGCCTGGACCTGCCACGCCACCGGCGTCCTGAACTCCGTGCCCGCGACGGCCGCCCCCGCCGCCGGGCCGGAGCCGGCCGACTGGCCGCCCGCCGGCGCGGCCCCCGTCGGCCTCGACGGCTTCTACGCCGAACTCGCCGCCCGCTCCTTCGCCTACGGCCCCGTCTTCCAGGGCCTGCGCGCCGCCTGGCGGCTCGGGGACGAGGTGTTCGCCGAGGTGGCCCTCCCCGAGGACGCCCGCGCCGAAGCAGACCGCTACGGGCTGCACCCGGCCCTGCTGGACGCGGCGCTGCACGCCGTCGGCTTCGGACCGCTCGGGGACATGGGCACCGGCCGGATGGCCTTCTCCTGGGAGGACGTGCGCCTGCACGCCACCGGAGCCGCCCGGCTGAGGATCCGGCTGACCCCGGCCGGCGCCGACGCGGTCGCCGTCACCGCCTCCGACGAGGACGGCCGGGCCGTGGCCACCGTCGGCACGCTCACCTTCCGCGAGGTCCGCGAGGAACACCTGCGGGCCGCGCTCACCGCACACCACGAATCCCTCTACCGGGTCGAATGGCAGACCCGGCCGGTCCCCGACACCGCCCCCGCCTCCACTCCGTGGGCGCTCATCGGCACCGACGAGACGGCCCTCCGGGAGACCGCCGCCGCCCTGGAGGCCGGCGGCACGCGGCCCGAGACCCACCCCGGCCTCACCGCCCTGGCCGAGGCGGTCACGGCCGGCGCACCCGTCCCCGCGACCGTGGCCGCCCTCCTCCCCGCGACCGAAGGCGAACCCGGCGCCGCGACCGTACGGGAGACCGCGCGGGCGGCCCTCGCCCTGCTGCGGGACTGGCTGGCCGACGACCGCTTCGCCGCCTCCCGCCTGGTCCTCCTCACCCACCGCGCCGTCCCCGCACCCGGCGCGGAAGCCGACGCACGGGACACCGGGGGCGCCCCCGGCACCCGCCCCGAACACGCCCCCGTCTGGGGCCTGATCCGCTCCGCCCAGTCCGAGCACGCCGACCGCCTCGTCCTCGCCGACACCGACGGCACCCCGGACTCCCTGCGCCGCCTGCCCGCCGCCGTCGCCACCGGAGAACCCCAACTGGCCCTGCGCGACGGCCTGATGTCCGTACCCCGGCTGGCCCGCGTCCCGGTCGGCACGGAACCCGCCACCGCCCCCGCCCTCGACCCCGAAGGCACCGTACTGATCACCGGGGGAACCGGCGCCCTCGGCCGGCTCGTCGCCGCCCACTTCATCACCACCCACGGCGTCCGCAACATCCTCCTCACCAGCCGCCGGGGCCCCGAGGCCGAAGGGGCCGCCGCACTCCAGGAGGAACTCTCCGCACTCGGCGCCACCGTCACCGTCGCCGCCTGCGACGCCGCCGACCGGGACGCCCTCACCGCCCTCCTCACGGCCGTCCCCGCCGACCGGCCGCTCACCGCGGTCGTCCACGCCGCCGCCGTCGTGGCCGGCGGACTCGTCGACACCCTCACCCCCGAGGACCTCGACCTGGTCCTGCGCCCCAAGGTCGACGCCGCACTCCACCTCCACGAGCTCACCCGAGGCCTGGACCTGTCCGCCTTCGTCCTCTTCTCCTCCCTCGCCGGCACCCTCGGCGGCGCAGGCCAGGGCGCCTACGCCGCCGGCAACGCCTTCCTCGACGCCCTCGCCCACCAGCGCCGCGCCCAGGGCCTGCCCGCCTCCTCCCTCGCCTGGGGCGTCTGGGACGAACGCGGCGACCAGACCCGGCTCGCCGACGAGGACCTGCGCCGCATGACCCGCGCCGGACTCGTCCCCCTCACCGCCGACGAGGGCCTGCGCCTCCTCGACACCGCCCGCACCCTGGACGACGCCGCCCTGGCCCCCGTACGCCTCGACCCGGCCGCCCTGCGCGGCCAGGCGGCAGGCCCCGTACCGGCCCTGCTGCGCGGACTGGTCCGCACCCCCGCGCGCCGCACCGCGCGCAGCGCCGCACCCGGCGCCGACGGCCTCTCCGCCGAACTGTCCCGGCTGGCCGCCCTGCCGCCCGCCGAGCGCAAGGACACCGTCCTGACCCTCGTCCGCAACCAGGTGGCCGCCGTCCTCGGCCACGCCACCCCCGACGCCGTCGACCCCGGCCGGGCCTTCCGGGAGCTCGGCTTCGACTCCCTGGCCGCCATGGACCTCCGCAACCGGCTCGCCGCCGCCACCGGCGTCCGCCTGCCCGCCACCGTCGTCTTCGACCACCCCACCCCCGCCGCACTCGCCGGCCACCTCCTGGACGAGATCCCCGGCGGCCACCCCGGCACCGCCCTCGTCACCACCGCGCCCGCCGCACCCGGCCGCCCCGCCGCCACGGGCGCCGAGGAGCCCGTCGCCATCGTCGCCATGAGCTGCCGCCTGCCCGGCGAGGTCCGCAGCCCCGAGGACCTGTGGAACCTCCTCGCCGACGGCACCGACGCCATCACCGGCCTCCCCGCCAACCGCGGCTGGGACCTCGACGCCCTCTACCACCCGGACCCCGACCACCCCGGCACCAGCTACGTCCGGGAAGGCGGATTCCTGCACGACGCGGGCGAGTTCGACCCCGGCTTCTTCGGCATCTCGCCCCGCGAGGCCCTCTCCATGGACCCGCAGCAGCGCCTCCTCCTCGAAACCTCCTGGGAGGCCTTCGAACGGGCCGGCATCGACCCCGCCACCCTGCGCGGCACCCGCACCGGCGTGTTCGCCGGCACCAACGGCCAGGACTACGCCATCGGCCTCTCGACGGAGCAGACCGAGGGCATGGAGGGGCACCTCCTCACCGCCAACTCCGCCTCCGTGGTCTCGGGCCGGGTCGCCTACACCTTCGGCCTCGAAGGCCCCGCCGTCACCGTCGACACCGCCTGCTCCTCCTCGCTGGTCGCCCTGCACCTGGCCGCGCAGTCCCTGCGCCGGGGCGAATGCGACCTGGCCCTCGCGGGCGGGGTCACCGTCATGTCCACCCCGGGCGCGCTCATCGGCTTCAGCCGCCAGCGCGGCCTGGCCCCGGACGCCCGCTGCCGCGCCTTCGCCGCCTCGGCGGACGGCACCGGCCTCGCCGAGGGCGCCGGCATGCTGCTCGTCGAACGGCTCTCCGACGCCCGCCGCAACGGCCACCGGATCCTCGCCGTCGTCCGCGGCTCCGCGATCAACCAGGACGGCGCCTCCAACGGCCTGACAGCCCCCAACGGGCCGGCGCAGCAGCGCGTGATCCGCGAGGCCCTCACGGACGCCGGACTGTCCGCCGCGGAGGTCGACGCCGTCGAGGCCCACGGCACCGGCACCACCCTCGGCGACCCGATCGAGGCGCAGGCCCTGCTGAAGGCCTACGGCACCGGCCGCGAAGCCGACCGGCCGCTGTGGCTGGGCACGGTCAAGTCCAACATCGGGCACACGCAGGCGGCTGCCGGTGTGGCGGGTGTGATCAAGATGGTGATGGCGATGCGCCACGGGGTGCTGCCGAAGACCCTGCACGTGGACGAGGCTTCGCCGCACGTGGACTGGACGGCCGGGGACGTACGGCTGCTGTCCGAGGCCCGTGAATGGGCGGAGCGGGACGGCCGTCCGCGCCGGGCGGGCGTCTCCTCCTTCGGCGTCAGCGGCACCAACGCCCACGTCATCGTCGAACAGGCCCCGTCCGACACCCCCGTCGCCGTCGGCGAGGCCGACGACCGCCCGGACCGGGAGGCCCCCGCCCCGCTGCCCGTCCCCTGGCTGATCTCCGCGAAGGACGAGAACGCCCTGCGCGCCCAGGCGGAACGGCTCCTGGCCCACGTCCGCCAGGCCGACCACGCGGACGCGACGGACATCGCCCTCTCCCTGGCGACCACCCGGGCCGCCTTCCCGCACCGCGCGGTCATCACCGGCCACGACCGGGACGACCTGCTGCACGGCCTGACCGCCCTCGCCCACGGCGAGACCCCGGGACCGCAGACGGTGACGGGCACGGCACCCGCGAGCGCCGGACGGACCGCCTTCCTGTTCTCGGGTCAGGGCAGTCAGCGGCTGGGCATGGGGCGTGAACTGCACGCCGTGTACCCGGTGTTCGCGGAGGCCTTCGACGCCGCGTGTGCCGCCCTGGACCCGTATCTCGAACTCCCGCTGAAGGGCGTGGTGTTCGGCGAGGAGCCGGAGCTGCTGAACGAGACACGGTTCACCCAGCCGGCGTTGTTCGCGGTCGAGGTGGCCCTGTCCCGGCTGCTGGAGTCGTGGGGCGTGCGTCCGGACTTCCTCGCCGGGCACTCGGTCGGCGAGTTCGCGGCCGCCCATGTCGCGGGTGTGCTCTCGCTGGAGGACGCGGCGAAGCTGGTGGCCGCGCGCGGCCGGCTGATGCAGGAGCTGCCGTCCGGTGGTGTGATGGTCGCGGTCCAGGCTTCCGAGGAGGAGGTACGGGAGCTGCTGGCCGGGTTCGAGGACCGTGCGGGCATCGCCGCCGTCAACGGGCCCACGTCCGTGGTGCTTTCAGGCGCCGAGGACGCTGTCACCGAGCTGGCCGGGAAACTGGGCGCCGAGGGCCGCAAGACCAAGGCCCTGACCGTCTCGCACGCCTTCCACTCCCCGCTGATGGACCCGATGCTCGACGCCTTCCGCGAGGTCGTGGAATCGGTCGTCTTCGAAGACCCGGGTCTCCCCGTCGTCTCCACCCTCACCGGGGGCCTCGTGACGGCCGAGGAGTTCGGCTCGCCGGACTACTGGGTGCGCCACGTCCGCGAGGCGGTCCGCTTCGCCGACGCCGTCAACGCCCTCGCCGCCGAAGGCGTACGCACCTTCCTGGAGGTCGGTCCCGGCGGGGTCCTGACCGCGCTCGCCCGGGAATCCCTCGACGAGCCGGCCGTCACCGTTCCCGTCCTGCGGGCCGACCGTGCCGAGGACCTGGCCGTCACCGGCGCCCTCGCCGGGCTCCACGTCCACGGCACCTCCGTCGACTGGGAGGCGGTCTTCGCCGGCCGTGGCGCCCGCCGCGTGGACCTGCCCACCTACCCCTTCCAGCACCAGCCGTTCTGGCTGGTCCCCGCAGGCTCCCGGGAGGCCGGCCCCGAGGCGGCGGACCCGGCCGAGGCCGCCTTCTGGGACAGCGTCGAGAGCCAGGACCTGGCCGCCCTCGCCGAACGGCTGGAGGTCGCCGGGGACTCCCCGCTCAGCTCCGTCCTGCCCGCACTGTCCCAGTGGCGCCGGCGGCAGCGCAGCCGCTCCGTCGTCGACTCCTGGCGCTACCGCGTCTCCTGGCAGCCGCTGGCCGGCGGCCGGGACACCGCCGAGCTGACCGGAACCTGGCTGCTGGCCGTCCCCGAGGGCGGCGAGCACGAGGCCGTGGTCACCGCCGTCTCCGACGCCCTGACCCGCCACGGCGCCGAGGTCGCCCTGCTGCCCGTCCGTGCCGACGAGACCCGTACCGGACTGGCCGCACGCCTGGGCCGTGAGCCCGGCGCGACGGACCCGGCCGGGGTGCTGTCCCTCCTCGCGCTCACCGAAGGCCCCCACCCGGACCACCCCGAACTGCCCGCCGGACTGGCCCTGACCACCCTGCTCGTCCAGGCCCTGGGCGACGCGGGGACCACCGCGCCCCTCTGGTGCGCCACCCGGGGAGCGGTCGCCACCGGCCGCTCGGACGCGCCGACCAGCCCGGAGCAGGCCATGGTCTGGGGCCTCGGCCGCTCCACGGCGCTCGACTACCCCGACCGCTGGGGCGGACTCGTCGACCTGCCCGCCATCCTGGACCGGCGGGCCGCCCGCCGCCTCGTCTCGCTGCTCGCCGACGGGACGGGAGGCGAGGACCAGATCGCGCTCCGGCCCTCCGGCGTCTTCGCCCGCCGCCTGGTCCGCGCCCTCGCCGCCGACGCCACCGCGTCGGCGGACCGGACCTGGCGGCCGCGCGGCACCGTCCTGATCACCGGCGGCACCGGAGCCCTCGGCGCCCAGGTCGCCCGGCACCTCGCCCGCAACGGCGCCGAGCACCTCGTGCTCACCGGCCGCCGGGGCCCGCAGGCTCCCGGGGCGGGCGAACTCGCCGCCGAGATAGAGGAACTGGGCGCCCGGGTCACCGTCACGGCCTGCGACCTCGCCGACCGCGCACAGGTGGCCGCCCTCCTCCGGGACCTCCCGGAGGACACCCACCCGCTCACCGCCGTGATCCACGCGGCCGGCCTGCCGCAGTTCACCCCCACCGACGGTCTGACCCCGGCCGACCTCGCCGCCGTCCTCGCCGCCAAGGCGGCCGGCGCCCGGCACCTCGACGAACTCCTCTGCGACCGGGACCTGGACGCCTTCGTACTCTTCTCCTCCGTCGCCGCCGCCTGGGGCAGCGGCAGCCAGGCCGCCTACTGCGCGGCCAACGCCCACCTCGACGCCCTCGCCGAGCAGCGCCGGGCCCGAGGGCTCGCCGCCACCTCCGTCGCCTGGGGCCCCTGGGCCGACGCCGGCATGGCCGGCGACGAGGAGGCCGAGGCCCACCTGCGCCGGCGCGGACTGCCCGCCATGTCCCCGGACACCGCCATCGCCGCACTCCAGCGGGCACTCGACCTCGACGAGACCACCGTCGTCGTCGCCGACGTCAGCTGGGACCGGTTCGCCCCCGCCTTCACCCTCGCCCGGCCCAGCGCCCTCCTCGCCGACCTGCCCGAGGCCCGCACGGCCCTCGCGGCCGCCCGGGGCGCGGCGGACGCCACCGGCGCGGGCGAGGACACGGCCCCCTCCCGTACCGCGGGACTCGCCGCACTTCCGGCGACCGAGCGCCACCGCGTCCTCCTCGACCTGGTCCGGGCCGAAGCCGCCCGGGCCCTGGGCCACCCGGACCTGACGGCGGTGGCCTCCGAACGCTCGTTCAAGGACCTCGGCTTCGATTCCCTCACCAGCGTCGAACTCCGCAACCGGCTGAACGGGGCCACCGGACTGCGGCTGCCCGCCACCCTCGTCTTCGACCACCCCAACGCGGAGGCCCTCGCCGCCTTCCTCTCCGCCGAGGTGTCCGGCCACGCGCCGGCCGCCCTCCCGACGGGCGGATCCGGACCCGCCGGGACGGCCACCCCCGACGAGCCGATCGCCATCGTCGCCATGGGCTGCCGCTTCCCCGGCGGCGCCGACACCCCCGAGCGGCTGTGGCGGCTCCTCGCCGACGGGGTCGACGCCGTCACCCCCTTCCCCGCCGACCGGGGCTGGGACCTCGGCTCCCTCCACCACCCGGACCCCGAACACCCCGGCACCACCTACGTCAGCGAGGGCGGCTTCCTCCACGACGCGGGCCGCTTCGACGCCCGGTTCTTCGGGATCTCCCCGCGCGAGGCCCTGGCCATGGACCCCCAGCAGCGGCTGCTCCTGGAGACCGCCTGGGAAACCCTGGAACGGGCCCGCCTCGCCCCCTCCTCCCTGCGCGGCAGCCGCACCGGCGTGTTCATCGGCTCCGGCTACCAGGGCTACGGCGCCACCCCGGGCGCCCTGCCCGACGGCGTCGAGGGACACCTCCTCACCGGCACCTCCAGCAGCGTCATGTCCGGCCGCATCGCCTACGCCCTGGGCCTCGAAGGCCCCGCGCTCACCGTGGACACGGCCTGCTCATCCTCCCTGGTCGCCCTGCACCTGGCCACCCAGGCCCTGCGCCAGGGGGAGTGCGAACTGGCCCTGGTCGGCGGGGCCGCCGTGATGGCCGGCCCCAACGCCTTCGTCGAGTTCAGCCGGCAGCGCGGGCTGGCCGCCGACGGCCGCTGCAAGCCGTTCGCGGCGGCCGCCGACGGTACCGGCTGGGGCGAGGGCGTCGGCATGCTGCTCGTGGAGCGGCTCTCCGACGCCGTGCGCCACGGCCACCCGGTCCTCGCGGTGGTCCGGGGGAGCGCCGTCAACCAGGACGGCGCCTCCAACGGCCTCACCGCCCCCAACGGCCCCGCCCAGCAGCGGGTGATCCGCCAGGCCCTCGCCAACGCCGGGCTGACGGCGGCGGACGTGGACGCCGTCGAGGCCCACGGCACGGGAACGGCCCTCGGCGACCCGATCGAGGCCCAGGCCCTGCTCGCCACCTACGGCCAGGAGCGGCACGGGGAACGGCCGTTGTGGCTGGGCTCCCTCAAGTCCAACATCGGCCACACCCAGGCCGCCTCCGGCCTGGCGAGCGTGATCAAGACCGTGCTGTCGCTCCGGCACGGCCTGCTGCCCCAGACCCTCCACGTGGACGAGCCCTCCCCGCACGTCGACTGGTCGGCGGGCGCGGTCCGGCTCCTCACCGAGCCCGTGGCCTGGACGGACACGGACCCCGACCGGCCGCGCCGGGCCGCCGTCTCCTCCTTCGGGGTGAGCGGCACCAACGCCCACACCATCATCGAGCAGGCCCCGACGGCCCCGGCGCGGCCTGTGGAGGCCCCCGACGCGCGGGACGGCAGCCTGCCCTGGACGCTCTCCGGCGGCGACGAGACGGCCCTGCGCGAGCAGGCCCGCAACCTCCTCGCCCACATCCGCTCCCACCCCGGGCTCACCCCGGCCGACCTGGCCCTCTCCCTGGCCGAGTCCCGCACCGCCCTGCCCCACCGGGCGGTGGTGCTGGGCACGACCACCGAGGAGCTGGCCGCCGGCCTGGCCGCCCTCAGCCAGGGCGAACCCTCGGCGGACCTCGTACGGGGCCGCACGGCCGGCTCCCGGCCCGGGACGGCGTTCCTGTTCTCGGGGCAGGGGAGTCAGCGGCTCGGTATGGGGCGTGAACTGTACGAGGTGTTCCCGGTGTTCGCGGATGCCTTCGACGCGGTGTGCGCGTATGTGGACGGGCATCTGGAGCGGCCGTTGCGGGAGGTGGTGTTCGGTGGGGACGCCGGGCTGTTGAACCGGACGGAGTTCGCCCAGCCGGCGTTGTTCGCGGTGGAGGTGGCGTTGTTCCGGCTGGTGGAGTCCTGGGGTGTGTCCCCGGACT
>NZ_JBFBGN010000091.1:0-29946 GCF_040684675.1 Streptomyces sp. NPDC089915
GTCAAACTCCCGTCTGCCCCGCGACGCCTGGCACGCGCTCTCGCCGCACCGGGCGACGACGGGAGTTTGACGACAGGCCCTAGCGGGCCACCCCCGCCGCCTCGCAGTACAGGGCCATCGCCTCGTCGCCCATCACCGCGCTGTACGACACCTCGGGGACGTTGCCGCCGCCCTGGTACCCGCCGAGGACCCCGGCCAGCGAGCCGCCCGCCAGCCAGGGGCTGCCGCTGGTGCCGCCGCTCAGGTCGGGGCAGTCGATCCGGCGCTGCGTCGGGGAGAACAGGCTCGTCGCGTTGGAGCAGGCCAGCGGGGCGTCCAGGACGCTCGGGTAGCCCAGCACGGTCACCGTCACGTCGGAGGGCTGCGCGGCGGCCACCGGGAAGGAGCCGACCACGTCCTCCACGGACCGGGTCTCCCCGGAGTCGGCCGGGGTGACCGTCGCGAAGGCGACGTCCGCGTCGGGGTCCTGGCCGGCCGTCCATGCCGGGGCCACGTACACGCGGGTCAGCCGCCACAGCCCGTACGGGGCGTCCCCGTCCCGGTAGCCGGGGGCGAAGACGGTGGTGTCCGGGTGTTCGAGGCAGTGCGCGGCGGTGGCGATCAGGTCGTGGCCGAGGCTGCGGACCACGGACGCGGTGCAGAAGTGCCCCCCGTCGAGCCCGCCCGCGAACAGCGCGCCGACCCGCCCCGACTCCGCCGAGGCCGGGGCCTCGGCGGTCACCCCGAGCGGGGTCGCGGCCCCGGCCTCGGGCAGGTCCAGGCTGAGCAGGGCGCCCATCGCGGTCACCGCGAGCAGGATCCGTGACGCCCGCCGGGCCCGGGTGCTGTGACGGCCGGCCGCCTTGCGGGGGAGGATGCGTTGGATCATGCCTCCGAGCCTCCCCGGGGAAACTGTGGCACCGGCTCGGAATTGCTTATGAATCAGCTGTGAATGCCGCCGCCCGCCGCAGACCCGCCCGTCTGTGCGAAGCCATGAACGGACCTCGCCCCCCGGGACGGCGCTTCGGCGGAACCCACCGGTCTATGGACGCGGCGGAGGATTTCCGGGCCCGCTGTTGTGCACGGCGGTGCGTGATCGGCGGGCCCGCCCGCCCCTAGCCTCGCCGCAAGAGCACGAACGAGGGGCGGTACCCGGTGAACTGGCTCATCCACGACTACCGCGAGGGCGACCTCGCGTCGGTGGTCCATCTGATCGACACGACGGCCGAGCTCGGCCAGGAGTCGGTCTTCTCGCTCGCCGAGTGCATCAGCGCGCTGACCGGCCGGCAGCCCTGCGTGGTCGCCGTCCACCAGGGCGTCCCCATCGGCGCGGCCCTCGCCTGCGTGACCGGCGAGCGGGCCTGGGTGATGCGCATCGCCATCGCCGCCGGCTGGCGCGGACGCGGCCTCGCCAGCGCCCTCCTCGTCGAGCTGGAGCGCCGCCTGATCGCCGCCCGCGTGGGACGCATCGCGTACGTCCTGCCCGAGGAGGACCTGCTCGGCGAGGGCCTCCTCAACGCCGGCTACACCCGCCAGCCCGCCGTCGCCTACTTCGAGAAGACCGAGCCGCTGCACGGACCGGCCGCCGGACTCCTCGACGACCTCGGCGGCCGCTTCCTGCCGAACGACCTGTGGGCCAAGGTCGCCGGCATGGAGAAGGAGAAGGAGCTGATCGAACGCCGCGTGGTGCTCCCCCTGGCCGAACCCGAGCGGGCCGCCGCGCACGGGGTGCGCCCGCCGCGCGCCATCACCCTCTTCGGGCCGCCCGGCACCGGCAAGACCACCTTCGCCCGGGCCATCGCCTCCCGGCTGGGCTGGCCCTTCGTGGAACTGCTGCCCTCGCGTCTGGCCGACGGCGGGAACCTGGCGGCCGCCCTGCGCCGGGCCTTCGCCCGGATCGCGGAACTGGAACGGGTGCTGGTCTTCATCGACGAGGTCGAGGAGATCGCCCCCGTGCGCACCGAGCCGGCGCAGCCCGGCGGCGCCCACGGCGTCACCAACGAGCTGCTCAAGCTGATACCCGGCTTCCGGGAGGGTGACGAGCGGCTGCTGGTCTGTGCGACCAACTCCATCCGCTCCCTCGACCCGGCGTTCCTGCGGCCCGGCCGCTTCGACTACCTGATCCCGATCGGCACCCCGGACGCCGGGGCCCGCGCCGCGATCTGGTCCCGCTACACCGCCGGGCGCACGGACGTGGACGTGGCCGCCCTGGTGGCGGCGACGGAACTGTTCACCCCGGCCGACATCGAGCACGCGGCGCGGACCGCGGCGCAGGTGTCCTTCGAACGGGACCTGGAGTCGGTCGGCGCGCGCGGCGCGGCGGCCCAGCCGGGCGCGACCACGGCCGACTACCTGGCGGCCGTCGCCCAGTGCAGGCCCACGGTGACCCCCGCGATGACCGGGGAGTTCGAGGCCGACATCACCGCCCACGCGCGGCTCTGAGACTCCGTCCCCCGGTTGCGGCGGGGGACGGGTACGCGAACGGCCCGCGGCTGCTCCCCAAAGCGGCCGCGGGCCTTCCGCGCGGACCCGGCATCCGAGCGGAAACGGCCGCGCTCCCAGGGGGTGTTGCCGGAGGGAACGCGGCACGCCTGGGTGCCTGGGGGCGTCCTGCACGCCCCGGTCGACCCTTCGAGTCAACCACCGGCCCCACCGCCACCACCTCGGCCGGACGGCCACACCCGCCCCGGCCGCAAGGACGACCCCGCACCGGGCGCCCCTGGGCCGGACGGTGGGCGTGGGCTACGGTCGGGCCATGGGCTTCGTCGTCTTCATGACCCTGCCGGGACTCGCGCTGCTGCTGACCGCCATGGCCTTCCTGGACCTGGCCCTCGTCCGCGCGGGCCGCGCCGGACTGCTGCCCTGGCGGTGGAACGGGCGGCAGGGCCAGATCTCCTCCACCGGCTTCGAGCAGCTCCACGCGAGCTTCTCGCCCGGCAAGCAGAACGAGCTGAAGGAACGGCAGAGCGCCCTCGTGATGCGCGATGACGAGGAGGACGGCGCGCCACCGCGCTCCCGGGTCGACCTCGCGGGCGGCCGCGCCGTGATCAGGTTGCCCGGCAGCCCGAAGGGGCGGGCGGCGAGCGGCCTCAGCGGGGGCAGCGGTAGGTGAAGTCCGTCGCCGCCGTGCGTGGGGTGGGGGAGAGCAGTCGCAGTTCCGCGCGGGCCGGGTAGCTGCCCGTGCCCTTGAAGGTCCACATGAGGTGGAGGGTGGCCTCCTTGCGGCCTGCGGGCACCCGTTCCGTGAGCTCCTCCGACCGGGTGCCGTCGCTGCGGACCCACTGGTACGTCAGGGTTCCGGGGCGCCCGTTGGTCGCCACGACGGCCACCACGTCGGCCGCCGCGTCGCAGCCCGGCCCCCGCGGGTCGGTGTTCACCGCGACGTCGCGGACCTCGACGGCCGGCCCGAACCGCTGCCAGCCCAGGTAGGCGAGCACCCCGGCCAGCACCACGGCGGCGAGGGTGTACCGGCGCCAGCCGCCGCCGCGCCGCACGGGCGGCGCGGTCTCGGGCGCGGGCCCTACGGGGAACGGCGCGGGCAGGGCCGCCGTCACCCCCGGGCCGAAGCGCAGCACGGAGCCCTCGACCCGGTCGGGGGCCGCGTCGCGCGGCGGCGGCGGGCCGCTGAACCAGTGGCTGCCGAGGACGGTGGCGCTGTAGTCGTCGCCCTGCGGGGCGTGCGGATCGCTCATCGCGGGGGCTCCGGGTCCGTGCAGCGCACCAGCGGCTGGGAGTCGGACGCCGGGGCGCCGGCGGCGGGCTTGGTGGTGACCCGGACGCCGGCGTAGCAGCCGCGGCCCCGGGGGAAGGTGTGGGACTGGACGACGGTGGCCGGCGCGCCCGCCTGGACCACGATCGTGTCGGTGCCGTCGGGCACGGAGTAGGCCCCCTGGGAGCCGCCCAGGAACCACTGGACGGTGACGGTGACCGGCCCGCTGCCCTGGGTCGCCAGGGAGACGGCGGCGTCGGCCCGGTAGACCCCGGCCTTGAGCGAGACGTCCAGCTTGGTCACCCGCAGGGTGGGGCTGGGCGTCGGCGTCGGGGACCAGGTGACCGTGGGCCGCGCGGTGGGCGTCCAGGTGGGACTGGGGCCGGCCGACGGCCATGCCGTCGGCGTGGGAGTCGGCTCCGGGGTGGAGGCCGACGGGGTGGGCGTCGGGCTGGCCGAGGGCGTCGGGGAGGGGGAGGCGGACGGGTCCGTCCGCGTGGGGCCGGGCGTGGGCGCGGCGGAGGGGGCGGCCGGGCTCGTGGTGGCGAAGTCGCTCAGCGCGGAGGGTCCCGGCGGGGCGCCGGACGCGTCCGTGGTGAACACGAGGACGGCCCCGAGCACCAGCGCCAGGCCCGTCGCGAGCCAGCCGCCGCGCCCGGGGGCCCAGCCGGAGCCGATCGAGGTGGTGGCCACCGCCGTGGTGCCCGCGGCGGCGCCGCCCGCCGACGGGAACAGCAGCGGCAGCAGGGCCGCCAGCGCGGCCAGCTTGCGCTGCCCGCGCTCCTCCCACCGCGGTCCGTACGCGGCGACCGCGACCGCCTCCAGTTCGGCGACGAAGGCCTCGGCGTTCTCCGGCCGCCGCTCCGGCAGCTTGGCCAGGCCCCGGCGGATCAGCGGCCGGACGGGCTCGGGGGCCTCGGTCTCCGGGATCGGTGCCTCGATGTGCTGGACGGCGAGCTCGGCGAAGTTGGCGCCGTCGTAGGGCTTGCGGCCGGTCAGGCACTCGAAGAAGGTCGCGGTGGCCGCGTACACGTCGGCGGTCGGCGAGGCCGGCCGTCCCTGCCACTGCTCGGGGGCCATGTAGGCGGGGGTTCCCGCGACCCCGGGGGTGGTGCCGCGGCCGGCGGCGATCCCGAAGTCCACCAGCTTGGAGGAGCCGTCCGCCGCGACCAGCACGTTCTCCGGCTTGTAGTCGCGGTGGACCACACCGGCCCGGTGGGCGGCGGCCAGTCCGAGCAGGGAGCCCTTGAGGACCGCCAGCGCGGCCTCGGGCTCCGTCCGCCCGGACTCCCGCAGCACGGAGCGCAGGGAGACCCCGTCGACGAGCTCCATGACGATCACGGCCCCGTCCGGGGCCTCCACGTACTCGTAGAACCGGGTCACGTACGGGGAGACCAGGTCGCCGAGCAGCCGGGCCTCGGCCCGGAACTCGCCGACGAAGACCGGGTCCTCGCGCATCCGGTCGCTGAGGTACTTCACCGCGACCGCGGTGCCGGTGGCGTCGTGGACCGCGAGCACGACCCGGCCGCTGCCGCCCGAACCGAGCTCACGCACCTCGGTGTACCCGGGCACCGTCCACCCGTTGCTCATTCCCGCCCCCCTCCGTGGCGTCGCCGGCTCTCGGAGCCGGACCGGTCGGTTCCGACCGGCCACACCCAGGGACACCATTTAGCCACGGCCGGTTCCCGACCTCGGGGCCCGTCCGGTCCGTGGACGGGACGGGGCCCGAGGTCGGGCCCGGGGGCGGCCGGACGGGGTTCACGCGCGCGTCACGCGGCGGCCGACACCGCGCCGATCATGGCGTGCAGCCGGTCCGCCGCCGCCCGTCCGAAGGCCGGGTCGTTGATGTGGGTGTCGTAGTCGTAGAGCCGCGCGGCGCTGCCCCGCAGCCCCTCGCGCAGCGCCGAGAACAGCGCCCCGTCCGCCTCCGGATCGTGGTACGGACCGCCCGGCGCGCCCAGCGTGGACAGTCCGCGCAGCGGCAGGCAGACGGCCGTCGGGCCGGTCGCCGCGCGCAGTTTGGCGGCCACCCGCCGCCCGAGTTCCGCGCACTCGGACTCCGTCGTGCGGATCACCGTGATCGACGGGTTGTGGACCCGCACCCGGCGGTAGCGGGCCCGCTCCGGCAGGGTCTCCGGCGGCCCGAACTTCACCATGTCCAGCGCCCCCAGGCTCACCACCTGCGGGATCCCGGCCCGTCCGGCCGCGCTGAGCCGGTCGGGGCCGGCGGTGAGGATGCCGCCGCACAGGTCGTCGGCGATCTCGCTGAGGGTCAGGTCCAGTACGCCCGCGAAGATCCCCTGGCCGGCCAGCTTCTCCAGGGTGCGCCCGCCCGTACCGCTGACGTGGAAGACCAGGACCTCGTAGCCGAGTTCGGTCAGCCGTTCGCGGGCGGCGTCCACGCCGGTCGTGGTCACCCCCGCCATGCTCGCGGCCACCAGGGGGCGCGAGCCCGAGCCGAGCCGGGCCGGGCGGCTGCGGTCCAGGGCGGCGCGCGCGAAGCCCTTGGCCATACCGGCGACCGCCTCCGCCGCGTTGGCCAGCACCGGCGCCGAGACGCTGTTGATCCCGGCGATGTCCACCACGCTGTACATCATGGTGATGTCCGAGGAGCCGACGTAGGGGGAGACGTCCCCCGAGGCCATCGACGAGACCATCACCTTCGGCAGGCCCAGCGGCAGGGCCCGCATCGCCCGGGTGGCGATGGAGGTGCCCCCGCTGCCCCCGATCGCGAGCACCCCGTGCATCCTGCCCTCGGAGTGCAGCCGTAAGAGGGTGGCCTCCGCGCCCTCGGCCATCGTGGTCACGGCGGCGCCCCGGTCGGCGGCCGCGCGCAGTTCCGACAGGTCGGCCCCCGCGGCCCGCGCCACCTCTTCGCGCGGCACGTCCGCGGGAACCCGGGGTTCGCCCATGATCCCCGTGTCGACCAGTACCACCTCGACGCCGGCGCGCAGCAGCCTCTCGCGCAGCCAGCCGTACTCGACACCCTTGGTGTCCAGGGTTCCCACCAGCACGACGTTCGTCATATGTGCAATGTCCATGCAGGTGAGGTTTGTTGGCAAGTAAAGGTCAGGTCAATCCGCCAGGAGGGTCAACAATCGCTCCAGAAAGGGAAGTTGACCGGCCATCAGCTTGTTTCTGGCCAAGGTCGGCCTGAACCAGGCCACTTGGTCCAGCTCCGGGAACTCGCGCTCGGTCCCGGAGTGCGGCGGCCACTCCATCGTGAAGGTCCCCGGCACCATCAGCGCGGGGTCGAGGTCGCCCTCCACCGCCCAGACGGTCACCAGCTTCCCGCTGCTCAGCCGGACCTCGCCCAGCGGCAGGTACTCGCCCTCCGGCGGCGGCAGCCCCAGCTCCTCGGCGAACTCCCGGCGGGCCGCGTCGCGCGGGGTCTCGTCCGGCCCGTACTCGCCCTTCGGGATCGCCCAGCCCCCGGCGTCCCGGCCCGCCCACAGCGGGCCGCCCATATGGCCGAGCAGCATCTCGACCCCGGCCTCCGCGCCGTCCCCGCTCCGCCGGAACAGCAGCAGGCCGGCACTCTGCTTGTACCTCTTCGGCTGTGTCACGGTCCCATACATGCCCCGCCCCGGCCCCGGTCAGTGACCGGAACCGGGGCGGGATGTTCCGCAACGGGGTATCAGTGCTCGTGCGGGCCCGAGCGGTGGACCGGGCCGTGCGCGTCCGCGCAGTGCGGGTCGGCGGCGTCGGGCCCCTCGCCCGCCCGGCCGACCGAGAGCAGGTCGTCCTGGACGTGGTCCACCTGGAGGGTGGTGTGGGTGATCCCGTACTCCTTCGCCAGCAGCGCCTCCAGGTCGCGCCGCACGGCGTGGCAGTCGCCCTCCTCCTCCACCAGCACGTGCGCCGACAGGGCCGCCTGCCCCGAGGTGATCGTCCAGATGTGCAGGTCGTGCACCTCCGTCACCGGCGGGTGCCCCACGAGCCGGTCGCCCACCGCGTCCGGGTCCAGGTGGGCCGGAGCGGCCTCCAGGAAGATCCGGCCGGACTCGCGCACCAGCCCGTACCCCGCCTTGACCATCAGCACCACCACCACGAGCGAGGCGATCGCGTCCGCCTGCACGAAGCCGGTGGTGAGCACGATCAGGCCGGCCACGGCCGTCCCGATGAAGGCGAACAGGTCGTTGAGGATGTGCTGGTAGGCGCCCTCCACGGCGAGCGAGGAGCGGTTCGCCTTGGAGATGCACCAGGCCGCCGCCACGTTCACCACGATGCCCGCCAGCGCCGTGACCAGCACCAGCCCGCCCTCCACCGGCGGCGGGTCGAGCAGCCGGCGCACGGCCTCGTACGCCAGCCAGACCGCCAGCAGCAGCAGCGTCAGGCCGTTGGCCTGGGCCGAGAGTATCTCCGCGCGCTTGAGACCGAACGTGAACCCGCCGCGCGCCGGCCGGGCCGCCAGCCGCATCGCGATCAGCGCCAGGACGATCGAGACGGCGTCCGTGAGCATGTGCGCGGCGTCGGAGATCAGCGCCAGCGAATGGGCCAGCACGCCGATGACCACCTCGACGGCCATGAAGCCGCAGATCAGGGTGAGCGCGATCGCCAGCCAGCGGCGGTCGGCGTCGGGATCCACCCCGTGGCTGTGCCCCGCGTGCCCGTGGCCGTGCCCGTGGGCGTGGGCCTGCCCGGGACCGTCCTCGTGCGCATGGTCGTGCCCGAGGTCGTGGCTGTCGCGTCCGGTCATGGCTTCCCCCGTCTGTTCGGTTCCGACGCGTGAAGTGAAGCGCACCCGGGCGAATAGGGCAAAGGCTGCAACGGGGACCGTTGTCATTACCTATAAGACCCGCTTGACCTGCGCTTATGCCGGGATCGACGGATCGTGCGAAAATCTGGTCATGGTCCAGCGCCCCGGTGTGCCGACCGCGCCCGCACTCGTCCTGGAAACCGCCCGAGGCTCCACGGAGATGAGCCCCGGCAGGACCTACCACGTCGGACGCGACCCCCTCTGCGAGATCTGCTTCGACGACGCCCGCGTCTCGTGGCACCACGCCGTCCTGCGCCCCGACGGGGACCACTGGACCGTCGAGGACGAGAACAGCACCAACGGAACCTGGGCCGCCGACGGCCACCGCGTCAGCGTGGAGGACGTCGGCCCCGGCAGCGAACTGCGCTTCGGCAACGCCGTCGACGGCCCCCGCGCCCTCCTCGTCGGCCGGACGCCGCCCCCCGCCCCCGCGGGCCGCCCCTCCTCCGTCACCAACCCCGCCATGACCAGCACCTTCCGCCAGCCCACCAGCGTCCGGCAGGTGCCCGCGCGGACCGCCGTGCGCATCGGCCGGGACCCCGGGAACGACCTGGTCATCGACAACCTCGTCGTCTCCCGCCGGCACGCCGAACTGCGCGCCCTCGCCGACGGCGGCTACGAGATCGCCGACCTCGGCAGCCACAACGGCACCTACCTCAACGGAGCCCCCGTCACCCGGGCCCGGATCTCCGAGGGCGACATCGTCGGCATCGGCCACTCCGCCTTCTGCCTCGTCGGCGACCAGCTCCAGGAGTTCACCGACACCGGCGAGGTCTCCCTCGACGTCCAGGACCTCGGCGTCACCGTCGACCGCGGCCGCAAGACCCTCATGGAGGGGGTCACCTTCCCCGTGGGCGCCAAATGCCTGCTCGCCGTCGTGGGCCCCAGCGGCGCCGGCAAGTCCACCCTCCTCGGCGCGCTCACGGGCCTGCGCCCCGCCGACACCGGGAGCGTCCTGTACGACGGCCGCGACCTCTACCACGACTACGCCGAGCTGCGCAGCCGCATCGGCCTGGTGCCCCAGGACGACATCCTGCACGCCCAGCTCACCGTCCGGCGCGCCCTCGTGTACGCCGCCGAACTGCGCTTCCCGCAGGACACCAGCCGGGCCGAACGCGAGGCCCGCGTCGACGAGGTGATCCGCGAGCTCGGCCTCGTCCAGCGGGTCGACCAGCCCATCCACAGCCTCTCCGGAGGCCAGCGCAAGCGGGTGTCGGTCGCCCTCGAGCTGCTCACGAAGCCCTCACTGCTCTTCCTCGACGAGCCCACCTCCGGCCTCGACCCGGGCATGGACCGCTCCGTCATGCACATGCTCCGCGGCCTCGCGGACGACGGCCGCACCGTCATCGTCGTCACGCACAGCGTGCTCAGCCTCGACGTCTGCGACCGGCTGCTGTTCCTCGCCCCCGGAGGGCGCGTCGCCTACTTCGGCCCGCCCCAGGAGGCGCTCGGCTTCTTCGGCTTCGCCGAGTGGCCGGAGGCCTTCGAGGTCTTCGAGAACGACCGGGACCGGGACTGGGCGGGTGCCTTCCGGGGCTCGCCGGTCCACCGGCGCTACGTCGACCTCACCGCGCGCGGCGCCGGGCCGGCCCGGCCGGCCGCGCTGATGGCCGCGCCCGCCCCGCCGCCCACCGCCGTGCCGCCCGCTCCGCCGCCCAAGGCGCAGAGCTGGGGCTCACAGCTGTCGACCCTGGTCCGCCGGTACGCGGCCGTGCTCGGCGCCGACCGGACCTTCCTCGTCATCATGGTCGCGCTGCCGTTCATGATGGGCGCCATGGCCCGCGCGCTCGCCGGAAGCGTCCTCGACGTCGAGACCTCGCTGAACGCCCTGCTCATCCTCACCATCGGCGGAGTGCTCACCGGCGCCGCCAACGCCGTGCGCGAACTGGTCAAGGAACGCGTGATCTACCAGCGTGAACGCGCCGTCGGGCTGTCGCGCTCCGCCTACCTGATGTCGAAGGTGGTGGTGCTGGGGACGATCACCGTCGCCCAGGCCGTGGTCATGACCCTCATCGCCCTCGCCGGAGTGAACCTGAACGCCCCGGGCGGCAAGGGGGTGCTCATGCCCCCGCTGATCGAGATCACCATCGCGGTCGCCCTGCTGTCCTTCACCGCGATGATGCTCGGCCTGATGATCTCCGCCCTGGTCAAGAAGGAGGAGGTCACCATGCCGCTGCTGGTCCTCCTCGCGATCGTGCAGGTCGTCTTCTGCGGCACCCTGCTGAAGCTCTACGGCGTGCCCGTCCTCGAACAGGTGGCGTGGCTGGCGCCCTCCCGGTGGGCGATGGGCGCGATGGGCGCCACCATCGAACTGGGCCGGATCGTCCCCGGGAAGCTCACCCAGGACCCGATCTACCACCACGAGGCGCACGGATGGGTGGTGTGCGTCGCCGCGCTGCTCGTGCTGTCGGCGGCCTTCGGCGTGGTGGTGGCCCGGCTGCTGCGCCGCCAGGAGCCGGCCGTCATGCGGAAGCAGCCGCGGAAATGACCTTCACCGACCCGATCCCCGAGTTCCACCCCACCCACGTCGTCCCCCAGGAGGGGCTGCCCGCCTGGGAGGCCCCCGACGTGGCCCGGCCGACCGCGCCGCTGGACCCGTTCCTGCCCGTGCAGCTGCTCTCTCGGCGCGGCGAGTGGACCGAGATCCTCTGCGCCAACGGCTGGTCCGCCTGGGTGGACGGACGGCTGCTGGTGGCCGTCCCGCAGCCGCCGCCCACCTCCGGCCGGCCCCTGGCGCGGACCGAGGACCCCGCGCCGCTGCTGGGCCGCGCCGCCGAGTCCCTGGAGCGCTACCGCAGGGCCGTCCGCGAGCACGCCGAGGGAACGGCGGGCGGCGAGGACTTCGGGCGGGCCGTACGGGGGCTGCGGATCGGGATCGTGATCGACGGGGAGTCCGCGTGGCTCTACGACGAGACCTCGCGGCGGTGGATGTACGCCGACGGCAACCGCATGGCGACCTACGCGGTCGTCTCGGGACCGGGCGCGGCCTCCCCGCCGGAGCCGGGGCCTGAGCCCCCGGCGCAGCCGCCGGCCCCGGAGGCCGAGACCGCGGCGGGTGCCCCCGTACCGCCTGACCAGGGCCACGAGCCGACCCGCATCGTCGACCTGCCCGGGGCCGGAGGGCCGTGATGGGGGCCGCCGACTCGCTGGGTGGCCGGCCCTCGGGGCTGCTGGGCACGCAGATCGCCGGGTACCTGGTGGAGAGCGAGATCGGGCGCGGCGGGATGGCGGTCGTCTACCGGGCCCGCGACCTGCGGCTGGACCGTACGGTGGCGCTCAAGCTGCTGGCCCCCGAACTCGCCCGCAACGACACCTTCCGCAAGCGCTTCGCGCACGAGTCCAAGGTGGCGGCGGCCATCGACCACCCGCACATCGTGCCCGTGTTCGAGGCGGGGGAGACGGACGGGCTCCTCTACATCGCCATGCGGTTCGTCGCCGGGCAGGACCTGCGGGCCCTGCTGGACCGGACCGGTCCGCTGCCGGTGGAGACGGCCGCCCGGATCGCCGGCCAGGTCGCCTCCGCGCTCGACGCGGCCCACGACCACGACCTCGTCCACCGGGACGTCAAACCCGGCAACATCCTCGTCGCGGACGGCACGGACAGCGAACACCCCGAGCACGTCTACCTGACGGACTTCGGGCTCACCAAGAAGTCCCTGTCGCTGACCGGGTTCACCAGCGTCGGGCAGTTCGTGGGGACGCTGGACTACGTGGCGCCCGAGCAGATCGCCGGGAAGCCGGTGGACGGGCGCTGCGACGTGTACAGCCTGGGGTGCGTGGTCCACGAGATGCTCACCGGCGGGCCGCCGTTCCAGCGCGACGACGACATGGCCCTGCTGTGGGCCCACCAGTTCGACCCGCCGCCCCCGCCCTCCGCGCGGCGGCCGCAGCTGTCGCCGGCGGTGGACGCGGTACTGGCCAGGGCCCTGGCGAAGACGCCGGAGGACCGCTGGGGAAGCTGCCTGGAGTTCACCGGAGCCCTGCGCAGGGCGGGCACCGCCCCGGCCGCGGTCCCGGTGGCCGGGGCCGTCGCGGGAGCCGCCGCCGACGCGGGGGCCCTCGCGCAGGCGGCCGGTCCGACGCCCCCGCCGCCGCCGCCCCGGTGGGCGCTGCCGGTGTTCCGCGGCCGGGCCTGAACCGGCGGGCCTGAACCGGCTCCGGCCGCAGGGGGGTTACCGGGCGGAGGGTTCGTCCACCCGGCCGGGGTGGCGCAGGGGGCGGGCCAGGAGGGCGCCGAGGAACCCGGCCACCGCGCCCCACAGCAGGCCGAGGCCGGTCGTACGCCACAGCGACGGCATGAGCTCGACCTTGCCGCCGAGCCCCGAGTCGTCCCCGATGCCCAGCAGGGAGAGTCCGAACTGGGCCTGGACCCGGCCCAGCAGACAGACCGTCAGCGTGGCCAGCGCGAGCGCCACCCCCAGGTGCAGGGCGTGCTGCCAGGGCCGGACCCCCGCCGGGGAGCGTACGGCCGCCAGCACGCCCGCGGCGAGCAGTGCGACGGCGGCCACCGCGACCAGCCACCACGCCCGGCCGTCGTGCCGGGCGAGCGAGGAGACGTCGACGGTGGAGAGGTCGGGCCCGCGCAGCACCCGGTCCAGCAGCTGGGGCATCGGCAGCCCGAACGGGCCCTCGGCCCGCCCCTGCCAGGCGCCCCCGAAGCCGAGGGTCAGGGCGAGCCAGGCCAGGTTGGGCAGGCCCAGCAGGAGCACCGCCAGGGTCCGTGTGGCGTGACCCTGGGTGGCGGCCGCGATCAGGCCGACGGCCAGCCCGAGGACCACGTACCCGACCAGCAGCACGGCCGTGGCGAACGCGGCCGGGCGCACCGCCGTGTGGAAGCGGAGCAGGCGGGCCGGCAGCGGCGCGCGCCGGGAGACCAGCAGCGCGATCAGCAACAGGCCCAGGATCCACAGCAGTCCGAACAGCAGGGTCGCGGGCAGGTCCGCCCGGAAGCCGGCCGTCGGCGTGGAGTCGAGGAGTTCGCCCAGGCCCTCCAGTGGGGAGTCCCCGCTCAGCAGGCGGAACGTGTGGTGCGCGAAGAGCGCGAAGAGGGTGAGCAGGACCAGCCACAGCAGCGCCGACCGCGCACCCCGGGCCAGCAGCTCGCGCGGCCGGGCCACCGCACGGTGGCGCAGCGGGCGCAGGAACAGGTAGCCGGTGGTCAGCGCCCCGGCCAGGCTCACCGACAGGGGGAGCACGGACAGTCCGGCCTGGGCGCCGCCCAGTACTCCGGCGTCGCCCGTGATGCCCACCTCGCCGCCGGCCGCCATCACGACGACGGCGGCGGCCACATGGGGGAACGCCCCGCCCGGAAGGTCGGCGGCTCCGGCGCAGGCGAGGCCGGCGGCGGCCACCGCGGTCATCACCGCGAAGCCCGCCACGACTGCGGCGAGGGCGTCCCGCCAGGCCCTCGTTGAGGTACCGCTCACCCTGCAACCGTGGCATCCCCGGCTTGCGGGCACCACTCGGACCACGCACACAATGGGCGGCAGGAGTGCCGGAAATCCGGCAGATGTCCGGAATCCTCTCGTTCGGTGCTCGGGAAGAAGGGCCCGTGACCACTCAGCCGTCCGGTGGGCAGCCGCCCCCGTCCTCCTCGCAGCCGCCGGCCTCGGAACGTCCCACCGGTCCCCCTTCCGGTCCCCTCTCGGGCGGCGGGGACCGGGGCTCCGTGCCGCCGCCCGCACCTCCCGGAGGGTCTTCCGGGGGCGGCGGGGAGCCGCCCCCGCGGCCCTGGTGGCGGTCGGTGCCCCGGCTGGCCACGGCGGTCGTCGCGGCGGCGGTCGTCGCCGTCCTGGCCGTGGTGCTGACCCGGCCCGGCGGCTCCTCGGGCCAGGCCGCGGGCGAGGTGTTCCTCCAGCCGGCCGCCGCCTCCGGCCCCGACCCCTTCACCGAGTCCACGGCCGCCCGGCAGGCCACCCCGCCGCCGCGGAGCCCGGCGCCCAGCCCGAGCACCGCCTCGGCCACCGCCTCCGCCGCGGCGGGCACCCGCAGCATCAGCGGCTCCGCGCCCGGCCTCTACGGGGGCACGCGGGACGTCGCCAGCTGCGACGTGGAGAAGCAGATCGCCGCGCTGAACGGGCAGCCCGCCAAGAACGGCGCCTTCGCCTCCGCCCTCGGCGTCGAACCGGCCGCCGTGCCCGGCTACCTGCGCGGGCTCACCGCCGTCCAGCTGCGCCTGGACACCCGGGTCACCAACCACGGCTACCGCGACGGCGCCCCGACCGCCTACCAGGCCGTGCTCCAGGCCGGGACGGCCGTGCTGGTGGACGACCGGGGGGTGCCCAGGGTGCGCTGCGCCTGCGGGAACCCGCTGGGTCCGCCGGTGGCGCTGAAGGCCAACCCGAAGCGCAGCGGGGAGTCCTGGGGGGCGTACGAGCCGTCGAAGGTGGTGGTCGTCGCGCCGTCGGAGACCACCGTGAACGCCTTCGTCATCTACGACCACCAGGACCGCAGCTGGCTCGAACGCGGGCGCGGCGCCACCCCGAAGCCCGACAAGCCGGTTCCGCCGCCGCCCGTCCCGACGCCGGTGGCCACCGTCGGCCCGACCGCCACCCGGCCCGCCCCGTCCACGGCGGCGCCGACGGCCGGGACCACCGCTCCGGCGACCCCCGAGCCCACCGGCACGGCGGCCGGGACCGCCACCGGGACCCCGTCCGCCACCCGGCCGGGCACGCCGTCCGAGCCGCCCTCCGAGACCGCCACCGAGCCGTACCCGCCCACGCCGGCCCGTACGACCGCGGCGCCGGTGGCGCCCCCGCCCGCCCCGGCGACCACCCCGCCGGCCAACCCCCCGGAGAACCCGTACTAGACGCGCTCCGGCCCCCGGTCCCTCCCCGGCGCGGTGGGGGGCCGGGGGCCGTGCGGTTTTGACATGCAGGTATTTGCCTGCATTATTGAGGTGTGAGCAGCGAGATGGACCGGGTCTTCAAGGCCCTGGCCGATCCCACCAGGCGGTTCGTGCTGGACAGGCTGCGCGAGAACAACGGTCAGACCCTGGGCGAACTGTGCGAGAGCGTGCGGATGGCCCGGCAGTCACTGACCCAGCACCTCGGGGTGCTGGAGGCCGCGAACCTCGTGACGACCGTCCGCAGGGGCCGCGAGAAATTGCACTACCTCAACCCCGTACCCCTCCACGAGATCCAGGAGCGGTGGATCAGCGCCTTCGACCGGCCCCGGCTGGACGCGCTGAGCGCCCTGAAACAGAAGGCCGAAACCCTGATGAACACCCAAAGCGAACCGCGCCCCGAGTTCGTCCACACCACCTACATCGCCGCGACGCCCGAGAAGGTCTTCGAGTGCCTGATGGACCCGCAGGCCACCGCGGCCTACTGGTTCCACCACAACGTCTCCGACTGGCGGCCCGGATCCCCCTGGGCCCACCGGCGCCTCGACGGCTCCGGCACCGACGACGTCGTGGGCACCGTGGTCGAGATCGACGCACCGCGCCGCCTCGTCCTGACCTGGACCGGCCCCGGCGAGGAGCGCCCCAACGGCCCCGCCCGGGTCACCTTCGAGCTCAAGCCGTACGGCGACGCCGTCCAGCTCACCGTCACCCACGTCAACCTGCGCGACGACCAGGAGCACCGGCAGATCTCCGGCGGCTGGAACTTCGTCCTGGCCAACCTCAAGACCTACGCCGAGACCGGCGGCACGCTGCCCGTCCCGGCGTGGAGCGGCTCCGGCAAGTAGCGCCCTGCGGCCCGCCCTGCGGCCGTCCTACGACCCGCCCGGCGTCGCCGCCGCTCCGGGCGGGTCGGCGCAGACCGTGCCGGTCTCGTAGATCGTGCCGACGTCATCGGGCTCCGGCAGCGCGGTCGGCAGTCCCGTCGGCACCTCGGTCGGGAGCCCCGTCGGCACTTCGGTCGGCAGCTCCGTCGGGAGCGCGGTGGGCAGTTCCGTGGGGAGGGCGGTGGGGAGCCCGGTGGGCACCTCCGCCGACAGGACGGCCACCTCGACGGCCGCGCAGTAGCGCATGTGCGGGCGGATCCCGGCGTCCAGCCTCTTCACGACGGTCTTCCCGACGCCGGGCACCTCGTCGGACAGGACCACCCGCAGCGTCTCCCCGCCGTCCTGCGGCCGCAGCACCAGCACGTTGCTCTTGTCATGCGGTTCGGAGTCGAGGAACGAGACCGTCACGTAGGGGGCGTCCAGCTTCAGGCTCAGCAGCTTCGACGCCGCCGAGGAGGGGGTCGCCAGACCCACCGCCAGTCCGCACGCCACCACCGCCCCGACCGAGGCCCGGTACGTCCAGCTCAGGCGCCTCATGGGTGTCTCCCTTCGCAGACACGGGGACGCTCCGATCGTCCGCCCGGCCGCCGGACCCGGCAAATCGCGGCCGCCCGGCCCGGCCCGGGACGGGCGCGCTGCCGGGGCCGGGGAAGAGTGAGACCCTGGCAGCATGGACCAGCGGGGACGCACCCCGGCGGTCGACTGGCCCGCGCGGCCCGATCTGAGCCTCGCGCTCAACCGCATGGGCACCTTCGACTGGGACCTCGACAGCGGCCGCATGCACCTGGACGCCACCGCCCTCGAGGTCCTCGGCCTGCACCCGGAGCGGTTCGACGGGACCCCCGGCGGACTGCGGGCCCGGATCGTCCCCGGGGACGAGGAGCGCCTCGACCACCGGGTCGCCCAGGCGCTGCGGGACGGCCGCAGCCACTACGGGGCCTACTTCCGCACCCTGCGCCAGGACGGCGGCGCCGCCTGGACCCACCTCCAGGGCCACGTCCTGCGCGACCCCTCCGGCCGCCCCTACCGGATCATCGGGATCCTCCGCGACGCCGACCAGGACCCCGCGGAGTCCGGCGCGGACGGGGAACGCGACGAGGGCCGGCGCCGGATGACCGGGGTCGTCGAGCGGACCGCCGCGATCCTCGCGCACGCCCGCACCGTCAACGACGTCACCGACATCCTCAAGGACCCCGAGGGACTGGGCCACCTCGGCGCCGTCAGCGTCATGCTCGGCATCGTCGACGGCGGCCGGATCCACCTGGTCGCCGAGGGGCAACTGGGCGCGTACGTACCCGAGATCGAGTACACCCGCATCGACGCCCGGCTCCCCATGAGCGAGGCCGTGCGCACCCTCCAGGCCGTCTACCTGTCCTCACGCGAGGAGTTCCGCCGGCGCTACCCCGAACTGTGGCCGTACATCGAGCCGCTGGCCGTGCGCAGCGGCGTCTACCTCCCGCTCATCGCCCAGGGCCGCCCCGTCGGCGCGCTCGGGCTGCTCTACGCCCGCGACGGCGACTTCACCGCCGAGGAGCGCAACCTGCTCGTGGCGCTCGGCAGCGGAATCGCCCAGAGCCTCCAGCGGGCCATCCTCTTCGAGCAGGAGCACGACCTCGCCGAGGGCCTCCAGCGGGCCATGCTGCCCCGCCGGATCCCGGAGGTGGCCGGCGCTCGGATCGCCGTACGGTACCGGGCGGCCCGGATCGGACGGGACATCGGCGGCGACTGGTACGACGTCATCCCGCTCGGCGAGGGCCGCGTCGGGGTGATGATCGGCGACGTCGAGGGCCACGACACGGACGCGGCCGCCGTCATGGGCCAGTTGCGCATCGTCCTGCGCGCCTACGTCCTGGAAGGCCACACCCCCGGGACGGCCATGGCCCGGGCCTCCGCCTTCCTGCGCGACCTCGCCACCGAACGCTTCGCCACCTGCACCTACGCCGAGGCGGACCTCAACACCGGGATGCTCCGCCTGGTCCGGGCCGGCCACCTCGACCCGGTGGTCCGGCGCGGGGACGGCACCTGCCACCGCGTCCAGGTCGCGGGCGGCCTCCCGCTCGGACTGCCGCCGCGCGAGCCGTCGGGCACCGGCTGCGGCTACCCCGTCACCAGCATGGAACTGCACCCCGGGGACACCCTGCTGCTCTGCACCGACGGCCTGGTGGAGCGGCCCGGCGCGGACCCCGAGGCCGGGATGCGGGAGTTCATGGACGCCGCCCGCGCGGGTCCCGCCGACGTCGAGGAACTCGCCGACGTGCTGTGCGACCTCGTCGGGGACGCGGGCGGCGGGGACGACATGGCCCTGCTCGTCCTGCGCCGGCGCGGCACCCCCGCCCCGCGCGGCGGCGGCCCGCTGCGCCAGCACCTGACGCCCGGCGACACCGACGGACCGGCCCTGGCCCGCCACCTGATCCGCGCGGCGGCCGCGGCCTGGGGCGCCCCGGAGCGGGCCGACGAGATCGAACTCGCCGCCGACGAGCTGATGACCAACGCCCTCGTGCACACCGAGGGCGGCGGGGAGGTCGGCATGCGGCTGACCGCCGAGGGCCGGATCAGGATCGAGGTCGAGGACTCCAGCAGCGCCCTGCCGCGCCGCCGCGAGGCGGACGACTGGGCGGTGTCGGGCCGGGGCCTGATGCTCGTGGACCGCCTCGCGGACGACTGGGGCGTGGAGCCCCGGGGCAGCGGCAAGTGCGTGTGGTGCGAGTTCGCCGTCCCGGCGGCGGGGTAGCTCCGGGCGTCACACCGCGGCGTACATGCTCATGGCCCGGGTGTGCTGGAGGGCCGTCAGCCGGCGGACGAAGAGGACCGCGAGGACGGCCGCGGCGGCCGTGATGAGGTCGGCGAAGGCGCCGGAGCCGGCGGCGATGCCCAGCGCCTCGGGGGTCTCGACCCGCTTGTAGAGCTGCTCCACGACGGCGTCGCAGAGCGTGGAGCCGACCCACACCAGCCACCAGGCGGTCACCGGCGCGGTGGACGCGCGCCGCCCGGAGCCCTCCTGATCCGGCCGGCCGGCGGCCCGCCAGGTCTCCTTCGCGATCCGGTACGGGAGGTAGAGGTTGCCGAACGGGACGAACCAGCCCCCGATGGCCCAGCCGCGCGACTGGCTGAAGCCGCCGGGGAGGAGGACCTGGCCGTTGGTGCGCACCCGGTGGAACCAGATGATGAACACGACGCCGGTCGCCAGCAGCGACAGCATCTGGAAGGACCCCGTCATGCTGGACAGGAGGCCGGACCGCCGCAGGGCGTCGTCCCGGACCGCGACGGGATCACCCGTCAGGACCCGCGTCAGGGACCAGGTGTAGACGCCCACGCCGGCCGAGAGGAGGTTCACCCCCGCGCAGACCGACAGGAGTGCGGTCAGCGCGGTCGCCAGCCCCCGGGGGGAGCGCAGCACGGGGAGGTTCGGCAGCGGCGGCCGGTGGCCGGGGAACGCGGACGGTGCTGATCCGGGCGAGCCGAAGGACATGACGAAGTACCCCCCACGGGAACGTCTGCGAAGAACGGTCGGGATGCGCGGCGGGGCCGGCCGAGCGGGGCCCCGGGCAATGGGGGTGAACATATGCCAGCCCCGACCCCGGCGTCCACACGGGTGTACGAGGGGTACGAACGGGTGAAGCCGCTGGTCCACGCGGTGCGCCCGGGAGCCGATGGTCGTACAGTACGGCGATCCTGCCGGGGTGATGAGCCTCCGTCCGCTGCTGCCCGCCCTGTTGAGCACCGTCCTGCTCGCCCCCGTCCCCGCGTACGCCGCCGCGGCCGGCGGAACCGGCGGCGGCATCGAGACCGCCCGGACCACCCGTCAGCTCGCCCCCGGGATCCGGCTGGAGTCCTACGACCGGCTGGAGGCGGACCGCTGGCTGCGGATCGACGAGCTGGTGGCCGACCTCGACCCGCGCGGCGGCGTCCGGGCCGAATACCTGGGCGGCGCGGGCGGCCCGGTCACCCTCGGCGAGGCCGTCGCCCACTACCGGCCCGGAGCCGGGCGGCGCGTGGTCGCCGCCGTCAACGGCGACTTCTTCGACATCAAGGCCACCGGAGCCCCCCTCGGCCCCGGCGTCGGCGCGGGCCGGCTCCTGCACTCCGCCTCGCCCGGGCCCGGCGGCGGAGCGGCCGTCGGCTTCGGCCCGGACGGGGCCGGCCGCCTCCTGCGCCTCGGCCTCGACGGGACGGTGACCCTGCCCGGCGGGCGCGCGTACCCCCTGGCCGGGTACAACGCCGCCAAGCCGCCCGCCGAGGGCTTCGCCGCCTACACCGCCGACTGGGGCGGCAAACGGCTCCCGGCGGCGGGACCCGGCCCGGCCGTGGAGCTGCGCGACGGGAAGGTCGCCGCCACCGGTCCCGCCCCGGCGGCGCGGCCCGCCCCCGGCACCACCCTGCTCACCGCCCGGGGCACCGGCCCGGCGGCCGCCCTCGCCGCCCTGCGCCCGGGGGACGAGGTGGCCGTCACCGCCCGGCCGCTGCCCGCGTCCGGGCCCGCCCCGGTCACGGCGCTCGGCGGGCGCGGCACCCTGGTCGCCGCCGGTGTGCCGCTGAACCACGACGGCGAGGCCAACGACGCCGCCGCCCCGCGGACCGCCGTCGGGCTCTCCCGGGACGGCCGGCGGCTCAGCCTGGTCACCGTCGACGGCCGCCAGCGCGACAGCGGCGGCCTGACCCTGACGGGGCTCGGCGCGCTCATGCACCGGCTCGGCGCCTACGAGGCCCTCAACCTCGACGGAGGCGGCTCCGCCACCCTGCTCGCCGCCCACGCCGGCGCGGGCGCCCTCACGCTGGAGAACTCCCCGTCCGACGGGCGGCAGCGGCCCGTGCCCAACGGCCTCGTCCTGACCGCCCCGGCCGTCCCCGGCCCCCTCGCCGGGTTCCGCGTCGAGCCCGTCGGCGGCGCCGACCGGCTCTTCCCCGGCCTGACCCGCACCCTCACCGCCACCGGTTACGACGCCGCCCTCGCCCCGGCCGCCGCGACCCCGCGCTGGACCGCCGACCGGGGCCGCGTCGGCCCGGACGGCGTCTACCGCGCCGGCCGGCCGGGCGCGGCGACGGTCCGGGCCACGGCCGCCGGGGCGGGTCCCCTCAGCCCCGGGGGCCTCCGGGAGGCGACCCTGGCGGGCGCCGGCGCGGCCGAAGGGGTGCTGCGGCTCGACGTGCTCGGGCCGCTCGCCGGGATCCGGGCCGTGCCCGCCCGGATCGGGCTCGAACACCGCGGGGACAGCGCCGGGTTCACCCTCAGCGGGTACGACGCCCAGGGCGCCGCCGCGCCCGTCGAACCCCGGGACCTGACCCTGCGCTACGACCACACCCGGTGGCGGGTCGCCGAGGACGGCCGGGGCGGCTTCACCGTCACCGCCCTCGTCCCGCAGGCCGCCGGGCGGCTCTCCGCCACCGTCAAGGCCACCGGCGCCACCACCGAACTCGCCCTCGGAGCCGGCTCCCTGACCACACCCCTGGCCGGATTCGAGGACGCCGCCGCCTGGACCGGCGCGGGCACGGCCCCCGCCGAGGGCCACCCCGGCCCCGGACTCGCCCTGGAGGCCCGCCCCGGCGCGGCCGCCGTCCCGCCCCGGCCGCTGGCCGTACCGGAGCTGACCCGCGCCCTGTCCCTGTGGGTCGCCGGGGACGGTTCGGGAGCCCGGCCCGCCGTGGAACTGGCCGGGGCCGACGGGGTGCCCCTGACCCTGCGGGGGCCCGCCGCCGACTGGACCGGCTGGCGGGAGGTCCGGCTGCCGGTCCCGGCCACCGCCGAACAGCCCCTGCGCGTCACCCGTCTCACGGCGGCCCCGGGCGGCCGTCCCGGCCGGCTGCTGCTGGACACCCTGACCGCCACGACCCCGCCCACCGGGCCCGCCGCGCCCGGCGCCGCCCGGCCCGACCCGGTGGTGGGGACCGCCGCGCAGGCCGCCGCCCGGCCCTGGAGGTTCGCCGCCGGCGGGGCCGTCGCGGGCGCCGAGCTGGTGCTGACCGGCGCCGAGCGGACGCCGTTCCTGCACCGCGGGGTGCGCTTCGTACCGCTCGACACCGGCCGCCGCACCCTCGACCGGGGCGCCGGACTGGCCCGGATGCGAGCCCTGCGCGAGGCCCTGGACACCGCCGCCCGGGAGCCGGGCACGGGCGCGGTGGCCGTCGTCCTGCCGTACGCGCCGCAGGCGCTGGACCGCAAGGAGGCCGCCCTGCTGACGCTGCGCCTCGCGGAGTTCCGCCGGACGACCGGGAAGCGGGCGGCGGTCATCACCCTCGGCGCGCCGGGCTTCACCGCCGGCCGCGAGGAGGGCGTGCTGACCGTCGCGGCCCCGCGCACGGGCCGCACCCTGTTCGGCGCCGACCCCCACGCGGCCCCCGGCCGAGACTGGCTGTCGGTGGCGCCTCCGGCCTAGAGCCGCACCAGGGTGACCTCGGTGGCCTTCACACTCGTCCAGACCGCCGCCCCGTCGGCCACGCCCAGTTCGGCTGCCGCCTCCGGGGTGATCTCCGCGACCAGGTCGGGGGCCTCGGCCGAGCCGACGAGGACGCGCAGCCGGCTGCCGACCGCGGTGACCTCGCGCACGGTGCCGGGCCAGACGTTGCGGGGGCTGCCACCGGGACGGTCCCGGTGCACGGACACCGCCTCCGGGGCGATGATCGCGAGGGCCCGCGCCCCCTCCGGCAGGGCCTCGGCCACCACCAGCCGCCCGCCGCCCGCGAGGGCGAGCCCGTCGGCGGTGGCGGTGCCCGCCCAGGCGTTGCGGCCCAGCATCCGGGCCACCCACGGCGAACGCGGATGCCGGGTGACCTCGGCGGGCGGGGCGTCCTGGAGGGTCTCGCCGTCGGCCAGGACGAGGACCCGGTCGGCCAGCGACACCGCCTCGACGGGGTCGTGCGTGACGATCAGGCACACCCCGCCGAACCCCGCCAGATGGGTCCGCAGCGTGTGCCGCACGTGCGCCCGGGTGGTCTGGTCGAGGGCGGCGAGGGGCTCGTCGAGCAGCAGCAGCCGGGGGCGGGCGGCCAGCGCCCGGGCCAGGGCCACGCGCTGCGCCTGCCCGCCCGACAGCTGCGCGGGCCTGCGCTGGGCGAGGTGGCCCACGCCGAGCCGGTCCAGCCACGCCTGCGCCTCGCGGCGGGCCTCGGCGCGCGGCACCCGGCGGGCACGCAGCCCGTAGGCGGTGTTGGCGAGGGCGCTCAGGTGCGGGAACAGCGCCCCGTCCTGCGGGACCCAGGCCACCTGGCGGCGGTGCGGGGGCAGGGTGGTGACGTCGGTGTCGCCGAGCCGCAGTGCGGCGTGGGCGCGGGGGGTCAGGCCGAGCAGGGCCCGCAGCAGGGTGGTCTTGCCCGCGCCGTTCTCGCCGACGACGGCGATGGTGGTGCCCGGCGCGGCGTCGAGGGTCAGCCGGTTGAAGCCGGTGACCTCGGCGTGCAGGGGCCAGTGCCCGCCGTCGGCGGCGGCCGGCGCGTCCTGCCGGGGCGGGACGCCGTTCCGCTCGGACGGGGGCTCCTCGGCGGCCGCCGGCCCGGTCCCGGCGCTCTTGCGGGCGACCGGGGTGCCCGTCCAGCGGCCCCGCAGGGCGATGAGGACGGCCATGGCGATGGCGAGCAGCAGCAGCGACACCGAGGTGGCCGCCTCGGGCCGGTCCTGGAGCAGCAGGTACACCTGGAGCGGCAGCGTCTGGGTGGTGCCGGGCAGGTTCCCGGCGAAGGTGATGGTCGCGCCGAACTCGCCCAGCGCCCGGGCCCAGGTCAGGGCCGCGCCGGCGATCAGGCCGGGGGCCACCATGGGCAGGGTCACGGTGAAGAACACCCGGACCGGCGGGGCGCCGAGGGAGGCGGCGGTCTCCTCGTAGCTCTGCTTGAGCCCGCCGAGCGCCCCCTCCAGGCTGATCACCAGGAAGGGCATGGCGACGAACGTGGCCGCGACGACGGCGCCGGAGGTGTGGAAGGGCAGGGTGATGCCGAAGGTGCCCTCCAGCCAGGGCCCGAGCAGCCCGCGCCGCCCGAAGCCCAGCAGCAGTGCGACACCGCCGACCGTGGGCGGCAGCACCATCGGCAGCAGCACCAGCGAGCGGACGAAGGCCTTGCCCCGGAACTCGACCCGGGCCAGCAGCCAGGCGAGCGGCACCCCGAGCACCAGCGAGAGCCCGAGGGCCCAGGCGGACACCAGCAGCGAGAGCCGCAGGGCCTCGACGACGCCCGGGCTGGTGAGGTGGTCGGCGAGGTCGCCCCACTGGGTGCGGGTGAGGATGCCGACCAGCGGCAGCAGCAGGAACGCGACGGCGAGCAGCGCGGGGAGCGCCAGCGTCACGGGGGGCCGGGTACGGGTGCGGAGTCTGCTCATGGGATTCCTGGTCGAAGGCTGCGGCCGGCTGGAGGAGGAGCGTACGGAGCCTATGGCGCGGGGCGTACGCCGTCAGCGGGCGTGCCGGGGGAGACGGGGGGACATGCCGAAGGGGGCTGCCCGTCCCCCCGGACCGGGCAGCCCCCTCGGGGCGTGGTGTTACGGCTTCTGGAAACCGGCGTCCTGGAGGATCTTCTGCGCCTCCGGGGTGCTCAGCCAGGCCACGAACGCGGCCGCGGCCTCGGCGTTCTTGGACTGCTTCAGCGTGGCGGCCGGGTAGGAGGCGACGGCGTTCTGGTCGTCCGGGATGTCGACGTTGACGACCTTGTCGCCGGACTTGGCGGAGTCCGTCTTGTAGACCAGGCCGGCGTCGGCCTCGCCCAGCTCGACCTTGCTCAGCACGGCGCGGACGTTGGGCTCCTGGGAGACCGGCTTCACCTCGATCTTCTGGGCTTCGAGGATCTGCTTGCTGTAGCGGCCGACCGGGACCTCGGGCGCCGCGAGGACGACCTTGATCTTGGAGTCGGCGAGGTCCTTGAGCGCGGCGATCTTGAAGGGGTTGTCCTTGCCGGTGGCGATGACCAGGCGGTTCTTCGCGATGACCGTGGCGTCGTTGGTGTCGGCCTTGAGGCCGTCCATCGTCTTGGTGTCGGCGGTCACCAGCGCGTCGGCCGGGGAACCCTGCTTGACCTGCGCGGCGAGCTCCTGGGAGCCGGCGAAGGAGAAGGTCACCTTGGTGCCCGGGTGGGACTTCTCGTAGGCCGCACCGGCCGTCTTGAAGACGTCGGTGAGGGACGAGGCGGCGAGCACGGTGAGGTTCGCGGCCTTCGCCTCGGGAGAGGCGGGGGCGGAGGCGGAGGCGGAGCTGCCGGCGTCGGCCTTCTTGTCGTCGTTGCCGCCGCAGGCGGACAGCGGGACGAGCAGGGCGGCGGTCAGGGCGGCGGCGGCCGCGCGACGGTTCAGGATCGCGTGCATGAGAGGGGGCTCCTCGGTCGGGTCGGCGGCCGGCCGGATGCCGGGCCGCGTGGTGTGACCCGCGCCGTGACGGGCGGAGCGGGTGGGGACGGGCGCGGGTGCGCCGTGAGTACGCGCGGTGCGCGTGGTGTTCAGCGGTGGGGCGGGCGGCGGTGTGCCGCGCCGGACCGGTGTCAGGTGCGGTCGATGTGCACGCTGGTCGACTTCACGCGGGCGGTGGCCTGCATGCCGACCTCCAGTCCCAGTTCCTCGACGGCCTCGCGGGTCAGCAGGGAGACCAGCCGGTGGGGACCCGCCTGGATCTCGACCTGGGCGGCCACGTCGCCGAGCGTGACGGCCGTGACGATGCCGGGGAAGGCGTTGCGCGCCGAGGTGTACGGCTCCCCGTCCTCGGTGTGGGCGCCCTGCCCCACCTCGACGGAGAAGGCCGCGAGGTCACGGCCGTTGATCAGGCGACGGCCCGCCTCGTCGCGATGGGTCGCGACCCGGCCGGCGTCGGCCCAGCGGCGCGCGGTGTCCGGGCTGACGCCCAGGAGACGCGCCGCCTGTCCGATGGTGTAGGACTGCATGCGCGACAAGGTAGGGGCATCTCGACCGCATGTGCAATTCGTTTGGCGCGTTCTCTATCGCAGATGCCATCTCCCTTGTGGTATCCGCCAAAATGCGTTCCGGTTCGGGGCCGCCGGATCGATAGGCTCGGCGCATGGCTGATACGAAGAACACGGGCGGAGCGGCCGGTACCGGTCCGGGTCCGGTGGAGGCGGGTACGGCGCGGGTGGACGCCTGGATCTGGTCGGTCCGGCTCACCAAGACGCGGTCCGTCGCGGCGACCGCCTGCCGGGCGGGGCACGTCAAGGTCAACGGGGAGCGCGCGAAGCCGGCGCAGCCGGTGCGGGCCGGGGACGAGGTGCGGCTGTTCCACGCGGGGCGGGAGCGGGTGGTCGTGGTGCGCAGGCCCGTGACGAAGCGGGTGGGGGCGCCGGTGGCCGTGGAGTGCTTCGTCGACAACAGTCCGGCGGTGCCGACGCCCGTCGAGGCGGCGGTCGTCGGGATCCGGGACCGGGGGGCCGGGCGGCCGACCAAGCGGGAGCGGCGGGAGTTCGACACCCTTCGGGGGCGGTAGCCGGCCGGGGTCCGGGGGCCGCGCCCCCGGACCCGCGCGACCGGAGCCGTCAGGCCTTGCGGTAGGCGTAGGCCTCCGTGGCCGCCGCCGCGACGGCCTCCAGGGAGGCGCCCGCCGAGGCGGCGACCACCGCCGCCACCGCGCCCTCCAGGAACGGGGCGTCCACGAGGAGGGAGTGCGGGGGGAGGTCCCCGTCCTCCAGGAGCGCCTTCACCGTCAGGACCGAGCTGCCCAGGTCCGTCAGGAGGGCCACCCCGGCGCCCTGGTCCACCGAGGCCGCCGCCGCGAGGATCAGCTCCGCGCTCGTGCCCAGGCCCCCGTCGGGGCTGCCGCCCGCCGGCGCCACCGGGGCCACCGCGCCGCCCGCCGCCAGGCCCTGGGCCAGCCGCGCCACCGACTCGGCGACCTGGGCGCTGTGCGAGACGAGGACGATGCCGACGACGGGGGTCATGCGCCGGCCCCTTCCGCCGTGTCGGCCAGGGCGCCCAGCAGCAGGGCCGAGGAGGTGGCGCCCGGGTCCTGGTGGCCGACGCTGCGTTCGCCGAGGTAGCTGGCCCGGCCCTTGCGGGCCAGTATCGGCACCGTCGCCAGGGCGCCGGCCTCCGCCGCCGCCCCGGCCGCCGCGTACGAGGTGTCCAGGGCCGCGACCCCCGGGACCAGGGCGTCCAGCATCGTCTTGTCGCCCGGCGCCGCCCCGCCCAGCTGGGCCACCGCGGCCACCCCCGCCTCCAGGGCCTGCCGCAGTGCGGTGTCCTCGACCTCGGGGGCGTCTCCGAGCTCCTTGCCCGTGCGGCGCAGCAGCGTGCCGTACAGGGGGCCGGACGCGCCGCCGACCGTGGAGATCAGGGTGCGGCCCGCCAGTTGGAGGAGCGCTCCGGGCGCCGTGGCGGGGTCCGCCGCGGCCACGGCGGCGCGGACGGCCGTGAAGCCCCGCAGGAGGTTGGCCCCGTGGTCGGCGTCGCCGATGGGGGAGTCGAGCTCGGTCAGCCGGTCCGCCTCCCGCTCCACCGAGGCCGCCGCGGCCTCCAGCCAGCGTCGGATGAACTCTGCGTCACGCACGGGGATCCTCTCGTTCGTCCATCGTCATGTGTCCGGCCCTCCGCGCCGCGCCCGGTCAGCGGCCCCAGCGCAGGGCCGGGGTCTGGACCGGGGCGTCCCAGAGCCTCAGCAGCTCCTCGTCGGCCCGGCATAGCGTCACCGAACAGCCCGCCATGTCGAGGGAGGTGACGTAGTTCCCGACCAGGGAGCGGGCCACCCGCACCCCGCGCGCCGCCAGGAGCCGGGAGACCTCCGCGTGGAACCCGTACAGCTCCAGCAGCGGGGTCGCCCCCATGCCGTTGACCAGGGCCAGGACGGGGCCGTCCGCCGTGCCGCCGCTCTCCGCGAGGTCGTCGAGGACCGCGCCCACCGCCACCTCCGCGATCTCCCGCGAGGTCATCATGGCCCGCCGCTCCCGGCCCGGCTCCCCGTGGATGCCGATGCCCAGTTCCAGCTCCCCGTCCGGGAGTTCGAAGGTCGGGCTGCCCTTGGCGGGGGTGGTGCAGGCGCTGAGCGCGACGCCGAAGCTGCGCGCGTTCTCGTTGACCTGCCGGGCGAGCGCCGCGACCCGGTCCAGCGGCGCCCCCTCCTCGGCGGCCGCCCCGGCGATCTTCTCCACGAACAGGGTGGCGCCCGTACCGCGCCGTCCGGCCGTGTAGAGGCTGTCCGTGACGGCGACGTCGTCGTTGACGAGGACGCTCTCCACCCGCAGCCCGTCCTCCTCGGCGAGCTCGGCGGCCATCTGGAAGTTGAGCACGTCCCCGGTGTAGTTCTTGACGACGAACAGGACGCCCTGCCCGGCGTCGACCGCGCCGGCGGCGTGCAGCATCTGGTTGGGCACGGGGCTGGTGAACACCTCGCCGGGGCAGGCCGCCGAGAGCATCCCGTAGCCGACGAACCCGCCGTGCAGCGGCTCGTGCCCGGAACCGCCGCCGGAGACCAGGCCGACCCGGCCGCCGCTCTTCGCGTCGCGCCGGACGACCACCCGCCGTTCCACGTCCACGTCGAGGTCGGGATGCGCGGCCGCCATCCCGTGCAGCGCGTCGGCGACTACGGTGTCCGCGGAGTTGATGAGCATCCTCAAAACTGCCTCCCAGGTGGCGCGGCCGTCCGGCCCCGTTGGCGGCCGGGTTTCGAAGTCAACCACGGCCGGACGCCGGATCAGGGGAGGAACGGCGAGGAGGACGGCGGATCGGCCGGGGCCCGCCGGGGGAGCGGCGTCAGCCGTCCCGTTCCCGCAGCCGGCGGCTGACCTCGCCGAGGCCGTCGGCCAGCGCGTCGAGCTGCTCGGGGGTGAGCACGTCGACGAGGGCGGCCCGGACGGCCGTCACGTGGCCGGGCGCGGCCTCCTCCAGCCGGGCCCGGCCCGCGTCGGTGAGGACGGCGAAGACCCCGCGCACGTCGGAGGGGCAGCTGCGGCGGCGGACCAGCCCGGCCTTCTCCATCTGGGTGACCTGGTAGGTCAGCCCGCTCTTGGAGTTGATCAGCCCGTTGGCCAGCTCCGTCATGCGCAGCTCGCCGTCGGGCGCCGCGGCGAGCCGCACGAGGATCTCGTACTGCGGGTGGGAGAGTCCGGAATCGTCCTTGAGCTGCTGGTCGAGATGCCGGTTCACCAGGGCGGAAGCGGCCAGGAAGCCCCTCCAGGCCCGCATCTCGCGCTCGTCGAGCCATCTCGTTCCGTCCATGCCGCCAGGGTACACGAGTTGTTCGAATTTGAATCACTGGTTAGTCTCGGCGTCGGCGGTTCGAATTTGAACAACCAGCTCGTCGAACGACTCCCCGGGCCGCCCCGACCGGAAGGAAACCCCCATGACCAGCGCCTCCGCCACCGCGACGAAGGCCCCGGCCACGGCACCGGCCGCCTCCGCCACCACCCCCGCCCCCTCCACCGCCGGCCGCGACGCCGGCCTGCTCCTGCTGCGCGTCGTCCTCGGCCTGACCGTCGCCGGCCACGGCGTCCAGAAGCTCTTCGGCTGGTTCGGCGGCGGCGGGATCAGCGGCACCGGCCAGTTCTTCACCTCCGTCGGCTACCCGGCGGGCGACACCATGGCCGCCCTCGCCGGCCTGACCGAGACCCTGGGCGGCCTCGGCCTCGCCGCCGGCCTGCTCACCCCGCTCGCCGGGGCCGCCGTCACCGGCACGATGATCAACGCCCTCGCCGTCCACGGCGCCGGGGCCTTCTTCGCCCCCAAGGGCATGGAGTACGAGCTGCTCCTCGCCTCGGCCGCGGCCGCCCTCACCCCGCTCGCCGGGGCCGCCGTCACCGGCACGATGATCAACGCCCTCGCCGTCCACGGCGCCGGGGCCTTCTTCGCCCCCAAGGGCATGGA
>NZ_JBFBGN010000092.1:0-28784 GCF_040684675.1 Streptomyces sp. NPDC089915
CCCGGCGTGCCGCCGAGGAGCCGGCGGAGTCCGGGCGGGCGGACGGCACCCCGGGCGCCCCCGAGGGGTCCTCGGCCGACGGTCCCGACATGTCGGCCGAGGCGGATCACGGGGCCGGCGCCGGTCCCCGTGCACTCGGCTTCGCCGATCTGGTCGCCCTGACCGCGCAGATCGCCGACCTGTGCGGGGTACGGGACCACCTGCGCCCGCAGGTGGTCCGGGTGCGCAGCAGGCTGGTCCAACGGCCGCGCGACCCGCAGGCGAAGGCCGCCGCCGCCGCGCCGTTCTTGAACAGTCTGCTTCCCCCTGATCTGGCCCGGGTGTCCGCGGCCGTCGGGAAGGGGTTCGGCCCTGCGCTGGAGGCGTACCTGACCGAGCTCGACGCCGTCGCCGTGGGGGCGCGCACGGATGTGCGCCGGGAGCGCGGGGTCGTCCTGGAAGGAGTGGCTCCGGACCTTGTTCCGGCCGGCCGCTGGCCCGCACCGGCACGGTTCCCGCTCGCCCTGAGCCAGCAGTTCGCGGTCGACCGCATGCTCGCCGACCGGGCGGGAACCGAGGGCGGGATGTTCTCCGTGAACGGCCCGCCGGGCACGGGCAAGACCACGATGCTGCGCGACCTGGTCGCCGCACTGGTCGTCGAGCGGGCGGCGGTGCTGGCCACGTTCGACCGGCCCGAGAAGGCGTTCACCGGTCCGGCCTGGCAGGGCAGGGACCGCCAGGGCACCTACCCCCGCACCGTGTCGCGGCTCGACCCGCGGCTGACCGGGTTCGAGATCGTGGTCACCTCCTCCAACAACGGCGCCGTGGAGAACATCACCGCCGAACTGCCCGGCATGGGCGCGCTCGGCGAGCACTGGCACGGCGGCCCCGACCACTTCTCCGACCTCGCCTCCGCGCTCCTCGGCGGGCCGGCCTGGGGCCTGGTCGCAGCGGTGCTCGGCAACAAGACCAACCGCAAGGAGTTCGCAAACCGGTTCTGGTGGGGCCGGCTGCCCGAGAAGGAGGCCCGGGCCCGCTCCGCCGCGGGACTGCCGCCGCTGCGCGGCATGCAGGAGATCCTGCGCGACTGGCTTCCGCCGAAGCCCCCGCCCCCGGGCCGGCGTCCCGTCACCCCGGCGGACCAGGCTGCGACCACGGCGGCGGGGCCCGCCCAGCCCGTCCCGTCGTGGACCGACGCCGTCGCCGCGTTCCGTACCGCCCGGGCCGAGGTGGAGCGGCTGCGCGCCGGACGCACCCGGCTGGCCGGAGCCCTGGCAGCCGTCGAGTCCCCGTCGGCCGGGCAGCGGATCGCGGACCTGGAAGCCGCCGTCTCCCGGGCCGACCGGCAGGTCGCCACCGCCACGGCGGTCCTGGACCGGGCCGCCGCCGCCTCGGCCACCGCCCGGACGGCCACGGTGGCGGCCGAGGCCGCATACGGGACGGCCTCCGAACAGGTACCGCGGGCCCGCCAGGAGCTGGCCACCGCCCGCGCGGACCTGTCGGCCGCCCTTGAACTGGCCGCGCACCACCGCGCGTACGTGGCGGCGCTGTCCGAGCGTCACGACGCGCCCCCGGCCGTCGAGCGCGGCCTGCGCGGCGGGCTGCGCCGCCTGCTGCAGAGCACCGCCGCCCGGCAGGCCGCCGAACGGCAACAGGAGCACACCCAGGCGGAGATCGCGCACCTGCTCGTCCAGCAGCGCACCGCGCTGGAGGACTCCCTGGAGCAGGTCGCCTCGGCCGTACGCGCCGAATCCCTGGCCGCCGACCGGCACACCCGGTCCGGCACCATCGCCGACGAGGCCGCCGCCGGCCTCACCGCGGCCCTCGACCACGAACGGGCCGCGAGCGCGCGGGAGGCCTCGGCAGCCACCGCCCTCCGGCACTCCCGGCAGGTCGCGGACGGGGCCCGCCGCGACCTGCGGGCCGCCGTGGCCGAACTCGACGGCAGCCACCGCCACCTGCGGGAGGCGGCCCGGACGCTGCCGTCCCTGCCGCTCGGCTGGTCGCACCTCGCCGAAGCCGACCAGGAACTCGGCTCGCCCTGGTCCGACGAGACGTGGTCCACCGCGCGCAGCGACCTGTTCCTGCGCGCCCTCGACCTGCACCGCGCCTTCGCCGCCGGGGCGGCGAAGAAGGTCCGCGGCAACCTCCAGGTCCTCATGGAGCTGATGGCCGGTACCAGCGGGCCCGTCCCCGACGAGGAGGTCGAGCGCGCCTGGCACACCCTCTTCCTCCTCGTGCCCGTCGTCTCCACCACGTTCTCCTCCATCGGCAGCATGTTCGCCCGCCTCGGCCGGGAATCGATCGGCTGGGTCCTCGTCGACGAGGCCGGGCAGGCCACCCCACAGGCCGCCGTCGGCGCGTTGTGGCGGGCCCGCCGTGCCGTGCTGGTCGGCGATCCGCTCCAGCTCGAACCCGTCGTCACCATGCCCACGGCCCTCCAGCGCCGGCTGCTGCGCGCCCACGGCGTCGACGAGCACTGGCTGCCCTCGGCCACCTCCGCCCAGGCCGTCGCCGACCGGACCAACCGCTACGGCACCTACCTGCCCTCCCCGGGCACCGACGACGAGCACGTCTGGGTGGGCTCGCCGCTGCGCGTACACCGCCGCTGCGAAGAGCCGATGTTCACGGTCAGCAACGAGGTCGCGTACGGCGGCCTCATGGTCCACGGCACCCGGCACGAGGCGTTCCCCGATGCGGAACGGGAGGGCCTGCTACCCAGCCGCTGGCTCAACACCGACGACCCGACGCGACCGTCCGACGCCGCATGCGGCGAACGCGACCGCCGGGCCTTCGAGTTCGTCCTCGACCACTTGCACCGGCAAGACGTCGGCGTCGAGCGCGTGCGCGTGATCGCCCCCTTCCGGGCCCTCGTCGCCGAATGCCAGAAGATCTGCCGGGGCCGTGACGGCTGGACGTCCGAGCTGATCCAGGAGCGCTGCGCCACCGTCCACCGGGCCCAGGGCAAGGAAGCCGACGTCGTCGTCCTCGTACTCGGCGGGGGCCGTCCCGGCGCCCGCGACTGGGCGGCCCGCACCCCGCACCTGCTCAACGTCGCCGCGAGCCGCGCCAAACGCCGCCTCTACGTCATCGGCGAGCGCAGCCTGTGGGCCCCACTCCGTCACTTCGACGTCCTCGCCTCCGAGCTGACGGAGTTCCACCACCAACGCGACCACGTCACCTGGCCACCCGGCACCGAGTAACCGCCGACGAAACGCGGAGCAGGGGGCCGTGCGCCCGTTACGCCCCGGGGCGGTTACAGGGCCTCGCACAGTCCCGCCAGGACAGGTGCCCGGGCGTCTTCGCGGTGTCACCGTCCTCGCCCCCCACACACACAACGTGACGGGATCCTGACCCGTCGAGATCGACACCCGGGCCCGGGTCCCGGGATCGGACCCGGCGGTCGGCGGTCGGCTCTGCGACGGGGGCCGCGGCCCGGCGGGGCGCACCGAAAACCGGTGGCACCACCCTCCTCGGCGTCCCTAGGGTGTTCCCGCCCGCAGTCCCTCCGGCAAGGACGAGCCGTTGTACACCAAGTGAGACTCCCCGAGCGCTGATCCGTCGCGCGCCGCACCCGAGCGGCGTGCCCCTTTCCGCTGCGGTCCTCTCACTGGAAACGGTGCCTCTCTGTGTCCATGCCCCGGGTCGTCGTACCCGCCTTCCACCACCACCCCCGCCCGGCCGGACGGCCCCGGAACGCCGACGGCCGCCGCGCCGCCGACCGGCCGGCCTGGCAGTCGCCCTACGGCCCGCCGCCGCGCCGCTCCCGCCGCGGGCGGTGGGCGCGCGTACGCGTGATGGCCGTCGCCCGCACCCCGCTGCGCCGCGGCCACGTCGCGGGCCGCGCCGACTGATCCGTTCCGGGACCGCCGGATGCCGGGGCCCGTCGCCGTGATGGGCAGGCGTCAGCGGCAGCGACCGATCGACCGTCCCGAACGGGAACGGGGCCGCGGCGCCGAAGCGCCGCGGCCCCACCGCGTACCGCGAGGTCAGGCGTTCGCGCAGATGGCGTACGCGCTGATCCCGACCGAGTTGTAGCCGTCCTGCCGGCCGAGCACGATCCAGCCGGTGCCGTCACCGGTGGGGAAGCTGCCGACCAGGACCGCACCGTTGCCCTGGGCCTCGCCCCCGCCTCCGAGGACCCTCTTGCCCGCCGGGCAGTAGACGGTCCGGCGCTGGAAGTTGCCGACGTTCGCGTTGGGAAGGGCCACGATCTGGTAGCCGTCCACCGCCGCGGCCCGGGCCGCGGTCTTCACCTGACCGGAAGTGCTCTCACCGGTCGTGGCCTGAGCGGCCCAACCGGCACCGGACACCAGGGCCAGCGCCAGAACGCCCGCACCGATCGCCTGCTTACCACGCATACGAATACCCCTTCCAACCCTTGGGTTGCCGGGAAGGGCTCGCCCCTTCCCGGGGACCATGCTTCCGGCATAGACCGGGCTGGAGGCAGAGAAATGGATGCAAACGCCACGAAGAGTTGAAAGTGGTGTGCAACTGCGGCGGAGTGACAGGAGGGCGCCGGAGTGCGCCCCCCACGCCCTCATGGCGGGGACGCCGGATCAATGGACGTCCGACGTACCCCAGCAGCGGCGCTCCAACAAGAGGCATTCACCCGATCGAGTGATCCACCCAGTCGACATCGCTGCTGGCGAGAACGGCGGGAGATCGTTTCTTCGCAGTGGTCGAGGCATCCGCTCGACACGGACCGCAGGCACGACGGCGTCAGGAGACCCGGTGGACGTGGTACGGCAGTCGGCCCGGGCCGGACGGGTGGTGCTCTGGGAGGAGTCCGCGCGCGACGGCGCGCAGGCCAAGACGCTCATGAGCCCGCAGTTCCGGGTGCGGCTCGCGCGGGAGACGGGCCGGATCTTCGGTGCGGACGGACCGCGCCACGTGGTGTTCGCCGCCGGCTTCCCCGCGGTGTGCGCCGAGGAGTTCGAGGCCGTACGCCGGGTCGCCGTCGAGGCCGAGGGGGCGGTCAGCGTGGCCGCGGTGTGCCGGGGGGCCCGCAAGGACATGGAGCAGGCCGTCGCTTCGGTGCGCGGCAGCCGGCACGCCCGGGTGATGGTGGTGGTCCCGGCCTCCGAGGCTATGGCCCGGGTGATGGTCCACCGCCCGGCAGCGGAGGCCCTCCAGGCCGGGGTCGAGCTGGTCAAGGCCGCCCGCGACCTGGACGAGTCGGTCGCGGTGGACGTCTGCCTCGCGGACGCGTCCCGGGCCGACGCCTCGCTCATGGCCCACTGCGCGGAGGCGCTGACGGCCGCGGGGGCGGGGCTGGTCGTACTGGCGGACACCGTCGGCGCCCAGTTGCCCGCGGCGTGCCGGGACATGTTCGAGGCGGTCCGGGCCGGGTGCGGTGAGGAGGTGGTGCTCGGCTCCCACCTGCACAACGACCTCGGGCTCGGACTGGCCAACACGCTCGCGGCGCTGGCGGCCGGGGTGCGGGTGGTGTCCGGCTCGTGGCTGGGCATCGCCGAGCGGGCCGGCATGGCCGCCACCGAACAGCTGCTGTTCCTCCTCGCCCGCCATGCCCCGGAGCTGCTGGGCCCGGACTCCGACGCCTGGTGGACCGGCCCCGACCTGACCCGGCTGCCCGGGATCGCACGCATGGTGGCCGAGGAGACCGGCGTACCGCTGAGCGTGACCACCCCGATCGTCGGCACCGGCGTCGGGACGATCTCCACCGGCACCCCGTTCGTCCACCCCGAGCTGTTCCAGCCGTACGACCCGGCGGCGGTACTGGGCGTCCAACCCCGGGTCCTGCTCACACAACTGGCCAGCGCCCGCGTCGTCACCGCCGTCGCCGCCCGCCTCGGGCACCGCCTCGACCCCGGGCAGACCCGTGCGGCCCTGGCCTGGGCCAAGTCCCGCGCCTTCCGCACCAATCGGGCCGTCGTCGACGACGCCGCCTTCGCCGACTACCTCGACGGCCTCACCCACACCACCGGGAGCGCCCCGTGAACACCCGTCGGGCTCCCGTGCCCTTGTCCGAGGCCGGCCGGGCCCTGCTCACCGGGGCGGCCGTGGTCCTGCCCAACCCGGCGCCGCTCACCCACGTCGTCACCGCCACTCGGGCCGGGACCGTGAACGAGGCCAAGGGCCGCCCCGCCCGCCAGCCGGTCGCCCTGTGGGCCCACCACCCCGACACCCTGCACGCCCTCGGCCACGTCTGGGACCTGGACCCCGCCACCGCGGCGATGGCGCGGTGGCTGCTGGCCGAGGAACACCTCACCGTCCTCGTCCCGGTCCGCGACCCCGCCGGGGCACCCGCCTGGACCGCTCCAGCGGTCAAGGACGGCTGGATGCTGCTGTTCGGCACACGCTGGGAGCCGCTGCGCCCCCTCCTCGACGCACACCCCGTCCTCTACGTCAGCAGCGCCAACCGCACGGGACGGCCACCCGCCGCCACCACCGCCGAAGCACTGGCCATGTTTCCCGACCGCGTACACGTACTGGAACCCGCGGCCACGAACCCGGCGGACACGACGCCACGGGCAGCCACGACCACGGTGCGCCTGCACACCGACGGCAGCCTGGAACTCCACCGACACGGCGCCCAGAACCGCCACGACGCCACCCCCGACCACTACCTGCGCCAGCTGCGCGCCCGCTACCGGCGTGTCGAATTCCAGATCACCCAGGGCCAGCGCGACCCTCAGCCCGACCAGGCCCACACGGCCTGAGGGCCGCCAGAGCCCCGCCGACCGGCCCCGACGGGACACCGTGCCGCCCCCTCGTCACCCCACGGGGCGGGGGCGGCTCCTCGCTCCGTCCAGGACCAGGTCGACCAGGCGCGGGACCGGCGTCTCCTCCAGCGGTTCGCCGGTGAGCAGCACCCGCGCCGACCCCCGCCTGATGACGGCTTCCACCAGCAGGCGGGGTCGGTGCCGGCCGGCAGTTCGCCCCGTTCGACACCCCGCCGGACCAGGGCCTCCGCCCGTCCGAGGCGGGTGCTCCAGTAAGAGCGCCGGCCCTCCTCCAGGCCCTCCTCGCCCCGCACCGTGCCCAGGTGTAGCAGCGCGGCACCCGCCAGCGTCCCCAGGTACCGGGCGAGCACCGTGAACAGCTCGATCAGGTCCGCGCGCACGTCCTCACCGTCGGGCGTCGGCAAGGCGTGGCCGGAGTGGGTGGCCAGCGCCTCCAAGACGAGGTTCTCGCGAGTCCTCCAGCGCCGGTGGACGAACGTCTCTGGCGGCGGTGCCTGCACCCAGGTCGTTTCACGTGAGGTTACAAGGGGGCGGTAATCGCAAAACTTGTGAACATAAGGTGCCTTGGAGACGTGCCCGCAAGAAGGTCCTAGACGGAAACGCAGGCACCAACAAGGGTGCTCTTGCTCCCCCCACGGCATCTTACAAGCCGTTCCCGAATCCGTTTCACGACGAGTCGAACTGGACCACGATCGACCTCAACGGAAAGCAGCACCATGTACGCACTCCGGCTGTTCTCTTCGCTCGGAAGCAGATGTTCGCCAAGGTGTCCACAGCCTGGAACAGGATCCTGGACGATCGGCGCGGACTCGCTTGTAGGTGGTCACACGGCAAGCCGGCTTGAGGAGTGCCTGACGGTGGCCGAAAGGCGGCAGACTTCTCGCGTACGGCTTGCTGTGCACATGTGTGTCTCCGGGCCTCGACACGCCGGCGCTCACCGAGCCTCGGCTTAGCCGCCCAGCCAGCGTTCGTTATGTGCAATTGCCCAGTAGGTCAGCGCCAGGCGTTCGCTATCACGGTCTTCGGCCTTCCGGAACCTGGCCGCGGCCTGCATGTGGGCATGGATGGCCTCCTCGAACCGCCGCACCTGCTGCAACGCCAGGCCGAGGTTGTACAGAGCCTGGCCTTCCACGCGGTGGTCTCCGCGTTCCCGGACGATGGTGGCCGCCTGTGTGTGGGCATCGATGGCCTCCTCGAGCCGCCCGACCTCCTGCAGCCTGCTGCCGAGGTTGCCCAGCGCCTGGCCCTCGCCCCATCGGTCTCCGGACTTCCGGAAGCTCACGGCGGCCTGTGTATGGGCGTCGATGGACTCCTCAAACCGCCGCATGCCACGCAGCGCGAGGCCGAGGTTGTTCAGCGCCTGGCCTTCGCGGTGGAGGTCGCCGAGCCCACGACAAATGGCAAGCTCCTGGATATGGGTCGCGATGGCCTGCTCGAACCGCCCCACCTTCCGCAGCGCGATGCCGAGGTTGAGGAGTGTCTGGCCTTCGCGGTAAGCGTCGCCGGCCTCCCTGAAGATGATCGCGGCCTGGGCGTGGACGTCGATGGACTCCTCGAACCGCCCCACCTCACGCAGCACGCAGCCGAGGTTGTTCAGCGCATAGCCTTCGCGTTCAAGGTCGCCAAGCTCACGGCAGATGGCCAACTGCCGGGTGTGGGTTGCGATGGCCTCCCCGAACCGCCCCACCTTCCGCAGCGCGACGCCGAGGTTGTTCAGCGCCTGACCTTCCCCGAGACGGTCTCCCGCTTCCCGGAAAACGGTCAGGGCACTGCTGGTAACGGTGATCCAATCATCGAAGTAGCGGCGGAAGTCGAGGTACGCGGAGAGACTCCCGGCGAGGGAGGTGCTGATGACTGGGTGGCCGAGGGCTGGCGCGACGGTCGCGGTGGCAACCAGGTTGGTGTGTTCGGCGTCCAGCCATTCCAGGGCCGCAATGCGGTCCGGAAAGCGAGAAACCCCGGGGCCAGGGAAGTTTTCCAGGTGGATGCCAGCGGCTTCGGCAGTGTCCCCATAGTGGTTGAAGAGGCGCGTACGGGCGCTGTCGCGCTGGTCGCGAGCAGCGTGGACATTACCGAGTGAGTCGGCGTAAAGGCGGACGAGGTCGTGCATCCGCCAGCGGCCCCAGACCGGGGCGGGTTCGATCAGGTGGGCTTCGGCCAGGTGCTGCATGAGCACCTCGGCCACGTCGAGACCGATGTCGGCGAGGTGGGCGGTGGCCTCGGTGGACAGGTCGGGGCCGGGGTTGAGCGAGAGCAGGCGAAACAGCTGCGCCTGATCGAGGGGCAGTAGCTGGTAGGACAAGTCGAAGGCTGCGCGGACTGCGCGGTTCGGGCGGGCAAGTTTGTCCAGCCGGGTGTGTTCGACCTGCAGAGCGGCGGCCACGGATGCGGCGGGCCGGTTGGGCGCGGCGGCCAAGGTTGCGGCGGCGATGCGCAGGGCGAGGGGCAGGCCCGCGCACAGCCTGGCGATCCGGGTGGCTGATGCACGGTCATCGGTGATGCGGGTGTCGTGGTCCCCGCGAGCCTGGCGCAGAGCCTGGTCGAGCACCGCGGTGGACTCGTTTTCGTCTAGGGCGTGGAGGTCGTGGAGGCGTGCGTCGAGGCCGTCGAGGGTGTGGCGGGAGGTGACCAGGGCGACCGTGGTGCCGTCGGTGGGCAGGAGCGGGTCGACCTGGCCGCTGCTGGAAGCGTTGTCGATGATCACGAGGATGCGTCGGCCCTCACGGGCGTAGGCGGCCAGGACGCTGCGGTAGAGCCGTTGCCGGTCCTGCAGGCCGTTGGGGATGTGTGCGCTGGGTATGGCCAGAGCGCGTAGTAGTCCTTCCAGGGCGCGTTCCGGGGTGAGGCGGCGTTCGGGGTCGTAGCCGGCGAGGTCGGTGAACAGCACGCCGCCGGGAAACCAGCCTGGCCGTTCGAGTGCCTGGGCCGCGGTCTGGACGGCGAGTTCCGTCTTGCCGATGCCAGCCAGCCCCGACACCGCACTCAGGAGCACTGTCCTCGGCTGCGGACTGTCGCCGGCAGCAGTGGGGGCCAGGTCCGCCAGCAGCCGCTCGACATGCTGGTCACGGCCGGTGAAGGCGGACGCCGGTGCCGGCAGCCCTGACAGGGCGGGAGTGACCGCCGACGGTAGCTCCATGGTGATGTCCCGGCCTTGGACCACCGCGTGGAAGAAGAGCCCGCCGTTGATCGTGTTATTGGTCTCTGCGTTCTCCCAGATCCCGCTCACGCGGGTCACCGTGCCGGGTCGGTCCCGCAGTCTTCGGCAGCGTGCGTGGGCGGTGAGGCAGGTGAAGGCGGCGGCGTGGTGGTGAAGGTCAAGCCGGAGTAGTCCCGGCCTTGAACGACGGGTCCGTTCTGTGTTCCGCCTGTGACGGAATTCGTCACCGCAGCATCCCTGCCATGCACCAGCGCGGCATCCGCATGCCAGGCCGCAAGGTCGGTACGGAAGTCCGTGTCCATAGCGGCCCGCACGGCCAGCGCCGTACTCAGCGCCTGCGCACGACCCTGGTCAGCCGGGTCGTCGATGAGGCGTGCCAGTTCCGCCTCCCCCGAGCTGACCGCCGGGGCCTGCTCACTCGCCTCCCGGGAAAACGGGCGGCGCACCAGGGCACTCAGCCCCACCCATGCCTGACGGCCGAGCTCACCGCCGGCACCTCCGGCCAGGGCCGCCAGCAACCCTACCGACACCGGATCCATCCCCCACCATCCTCGCCTTGTGCCACTGGACACCAACCATCAGTGACGCAGGGGGCCGAGGCGGAAGGCGGACCGGCCCAGAGACACGCCACCGCCCTCCATGGTCCCCATTTCCCGCTCTGCCGACAGCCAACGCTTCAGTCTCTGCCTCGTACCTCCCCGCAGTCCCCCGACCTGAACCTCGGTATACCGACGGTCCCTGGGCGCAGGCTCGAGAAGCACGTCCCACAAGAGTCGCGGCTCGCCACCCAACGCACTGCTGGCGATGTCCTGCCGCCAAACACCCCTCGTGGGACGCACATGCCGACATGACCTATCGCTCGCGCCCGCAAGCGGCAATGTTGCAGCCCCGATTCGCGCCAAGCCTCGGGGTTCAACGCTGCCTAGTCAGCACCGAGTCAGCGCCGCCCCGCCAAAGCGGGCGGAATTCTGCAAATCCGGCGCGATACGGAGGGGTGAATTCGGAGGATGGAAATTGGCCATCAACGGTGGTGTGGTGCCGACGCACACAAGATGGGCTGGGATTGTGACGGTTCACCACATATTCCGTTGACCTGGGGACTTCTACGTTGTGGCGACACCCGACGTCCCCGCAGACACCCTGGAAGTGGTGCACATGGTCTCCCCCGCAACGAGCAGAACGAGCCCGTCCGGCATACGCAGGATCGTCGCCGCCAGTCTCGTCGGGACCACCATCGAGTGGTACGACTTCTTCCTCTACGGGTCCGCCGCCGCCCTCGTCTTCAACACGCTCTTCTTCCCCGCCAGCGACCCCCTCGTCGGGACCCTGCTGGCGTTCCTCACCTACGCCGTCGGGTTCGCCGCGCGGCCGCTCGGCGGGGTGGTGTTCGGGCACTTCGGGGACCGGATCGGGCGGAAGCGGCTGTTGGTGGTGAGTCTGCTGATGATGGGCGGGGCCACCTTCGCCATCGGGCTGCTGCCCACCCACGCGAGCGTCGGCGCCGCCGCGCCCGTGCTGCTGACCCTGCTGCGGCTGGTGCAGGGGTTCGCGCTGGGCGGGGAGTGGGGCGGGGCCGTGCTGCTGGTCGCCGAGCACGGGGACGACCGGAGCCGGGGGTTCTGGGCCTCGTGGCCGCAGGCCGGGGCGCCCGGCGGGAACCTGCTGGCCACCGGGGTGCTGGCGCTGCTGGCGGCCGTGCAGTCGGACGAGGCGTTCCTCGCCTGGGGGTGGCGGGTGCCGTTCCTGCTGTCCGGGGTGCTGGTCGTGGTCGGGCTGTGGATACGGGTCTCGGTGTCCGAGTCGCCGGCGTTCCTGGAGGCGCGGGCCCGGGCCGAGGCCGAGGAGGCGGCGGGGCTGCGGCAGCGGCCGCCGGTGGTCGAGGTGTTCCGGTCGCACGGGCGCGATGTCCTGACCGCCATCGGAGTGCGGCTCGGGGAGAACGTCTCGTACTACGTGCTGACCGCCTTCCTGCTCGTGTACGTCACCGTGCACCTGCACCTGCCCAAGTCGGACGCGCTCAACGCCGTGCTGATCGGCTCGGCCGTGCACTTCGTGACCATTCCGCTGTGGGGGGCGCTGTCGGACCGGATCGGGCGGCGGGCGGTGACGCTGGTGGGGTCGGCCGGGATGGCCGTGTGGGCGTTCGCGTTCTTCGCGCTGCTCGACTCCCGCTCCTTCGCCGTGATCGCCGTAGCCGTCACCGTCGGGCTGCTGCTGCACGGGGCGATGTACGGGCCGCAGGCGGCGTTCATCTCGGAGATGTTCGACACCCGGGTGCGCTACTCCGGCGCCTCGATGGGCTCCCAGCTCGCCTCCCTGCTCGGCGGGGCGCTCGCGCCGATCGTCGCCGTCGAACTGCTCAAGGAGTACGGCTCGTCGGTGCCGGTCTCCGTGTACCTGTGCGCGGCGGCGCTGGTCACCACGCTGGCCGCGGCCGTCGCCCGGGAGACCCGGGGCCGCAGCCTCACCGGTGCGCGGGAGGCCGCTCCGGTGGCGGCGGGCTCCCCCAGCGGGCGTTGAGCGGGCGGCCCGTATGCTCGGCGGCGTGAACGACGCGGGACTGCGGGAGCTGCTCGGGCTGCTGGCCCGGGGCGCGCCGGCCGAGGAGTTCTCCCGGCCGGCGGCCGCCGCGCGCGCGGCGGGGGCCCGGCCCGCCGAACTGGCCGCCCTGGAGGAGGCCACCGGGGTGGCCCTGGAGATCCACCGGACGCTGGCCCAGCACCGCACCCGCGAGGCCGAGCTGACCGCGCTGTTCGACACGGCGGGCGACCTCGCGGCGCTGCGGGACCTGGACTCGGTGCTGCGGGCCATCACCCACCGGGCCAAGCAGCTGCTGCACACCGACGTCACGTACCTGTCGCTGAACGACGAGGCCGCCGGGGACACGTTCATGCGGGTCACCGACGGTTCGGTCTCGGCGGCGTTCCAGCAGCTGCGGCTCGGGATGGGTGAGGGGCTGGGCGGGCTGGTCGCGCAGACGGCCCGCCCGTACGCCACCGGCGACTACCAGCGCGATCCGCGCTTCCGGCACACCGCCGCCATCGACGGCGCGGTCGGCGAGGAGGACCTGCACGCCATCCTCGGGGTGCCGCTGCGGCTGGGCGCGCGGGTGATCGGGGTGCTGTTCGCCGCCGACCGCAGCCCGCGCGGGTTCAGCCCGCGCGAGGTGGCGCTGCTGTCCTCGCTCGCCGACCACGCGGCCATCGCCATCGACGGGGCCCGGCTGCTGGAGGAGACCCGGCGGGCGCTGGCCGAACTGGGCGTGGCCTCGCGGACCGTCCAGGAGACGAGCGACGCGCTGCGCCGGGCGGAGGAGGCGCACGACCGGCTGACGGGGCTGGTCCTGCGCGGCGGTGACCTGGGCGAGGTGGCGGCGGCCATCGGCGCGCTGCTCGACGGGGGCACCCTGGTGCACGACGCCGACGGGACGGAGCTGGCCCGGGCGCGGTCGCGTCCGGTGGCGCCGCCCGCCCGGGCGGTGACCGCCTCGCGGGCCAGCGGGCGGGCGGTGGCCGAGGGCGGCACCTGGGTGTGCGCGGTGCTGGCCGGGCCCGAACTGCTGGGCAGCGTCACGCTGACCGGGCGGCCCGCCCTGGACGAGGCGGGGCGGCGGCTGTTCGAGCGGGCCGCCATGGTCACGGCCCTGCTGCTGCTCCTGCGGCGGTCGGTCGCGCAGACCGAGGACCGGATCCGCGGGGAGCTGCTGGGCGATCTGCTGGGCCCGTCCGGGGATCCGGCGGGGCTGGCCGAGCGCGCCCGCCGGCTGGGGGTCGATCTGGCCCTTCCGCACGCCCTGTTCGTGCTGCACAGCGACGCCGCCCCGCGCCCCCGGCTGCTCACGGCCGCCGCGCACCACGCCCGGGAGCGCCGGGGACTGGCGGGGGTGCACCACGACCACGCCGTGCTGCTGGTCCCCTCGCGGGCCCCGGGCGCGGACGCCGCCGCGCTGGCGGCGGCGCTGGGCCGGGCGGTGGGGGCCGGTGTGACGGTCGGCGCGGCGGGTGCCGGGGACGGTCCGGCGGGGCTGCCGGCCGCGCATGAGGAGGCGCTGCGCTGTGTGACGACGCTGTGCGCGCTGGGCCGGGCCGGTGACGGCGGCACCCTCGCCGAACTCGGGTTCCTCGGGGTGCTCCTGGGCGACCGGCCCGACCTGTCCGGGTACGTGCGGGCGGCGCTGGGGCCCGTACTGGACTACGACGCGCGGCGCGGCAGCGATCTGCTGCACACCCTGCGGGTCTACTTCGCGTCGGGGATGAGCCAGGCCCGGGCGAAGGAGGTGCTGCACGTGCACGTGAACACCGTGGTGCAGCGCCTGGAACGGATCGGCCGTCTCCTCGGCCCCGACTGGCAGTCGCCCGACCGGGCGCTGGAGCTCCAGCTCGCGCTGCGGCTGCACCAGGTGTCCGCCCCGCGGGACGCGGAGCCGGCCCCGCGGGACCCGGGTCCCGCTTCCTCCTGAGGGCCCGCTTCCTCCTCAGGGCCCGCCTCCTCCTGAGGGCCCGCCTCCTCCTGAGCGTCCTTCCGCCCGGGCCCGTTACCGCCGCTGATTGACAGAGGCGGATCATGACTCCATGATTCCATTAGTTCCCTAGTGGATTCATGGAGAGGGGGAGCCGTGCGCGATACGACCGCATCCGCCGCGGCAGGCACCCGCTGGGCCCTGGAGGCCCGCGGGCTGGGCAGGAGGTACCGGCGTGGCCGGGCCCTGACGGACTGTTCCTTCAGGCTGCCCGCAGGCCGGATCGCCGCTCTGGTGGGGCCCAACGGAGCCGGGAAGAGCACCCTGCTGGCCCTGGCGGCCGGACTGCTGGAGCCCTCGGAGGGTGAGGTGCGGGTGTTCGGCGCCCCGGTCACCGATCCCGCCGCCATGGCCCGGTGGGCCTACCTCGGGCAGGACAAGCCGCTGTTCAGGCGGTTCACCGTGGCGGACCACCTGCGGATGGGACGGGAGCTGAACCCCGGCTGGGACCAGGAGGCGGCCGAGCGGATCGTCCTCGCGGGAGGGATCGCGCCACGCGCTCGCGCGGGTGACCTGTCGGGCGGCCAGCGGACCCGGGTGGCGTTCGCGCTCGCCTTCGGGAAGCGGCCCGAACTGCTCCTGCTGGACGAGCCGATGGCCGACCTCGACCCCGTCGCACGGGAGGAGCTGGGCGCGCTGCTGCTGTCAGAGGCCGCCGAGCACGGCACGACCGTGCTGATGTCCTCCCACCTGCTCGGCGAGGTCGAGCAGATGTGCGACTACGTCCTCGTCCTCGACGGCGGCCGTATGCGCATGGCCGGCGAGACCGACGAACTGGTCCCGATGCACACCCTGGTCAGCGGGGTCACCACGGACGACGGCCTGCCCGCCGCCCTGGACAACCACACCGTCATCGAAGTACGCACCTCCGGCCGCCACTTCTCCGCCCTCGTGCGGCGCGAGGGCCCGCTGGACCCGGCGTGGCAGCCGGCGGAGCCGAGCACGGAGGAAGTCCTGCTCGCCTACCTCCGCTCCCCCGGAGCGCCCGCCCTGCTCTCCCCCACCGCCGTTCCCCACCGGAAGGAGGCCTCGGCATGACGACGCTCTCCCCCGCCACGGCCGCCACCCCCGTCCGCCCCCGCCGGCTGCGCGGACTCGCCTGGCTCGTGGTGCGCCAGCACCGCACCGTGCTGATCCTGTGCGCCGCCGCGACCGTCCTCGGCTCGGCCTGGACCGTCTACCGCCGGGAGGCCGCGCTGGACATCCTGCGCTCCGCGCACTGGCCGACCCTGCCCCGCGACACGATCGACCCGGCGGTCCGCAGCCGGGTGGCCGACGACCTCAACTCCTTCGGCGCCCAGATCGGCTTCCTGCCCCTGCTGTTCGGAGTGTTCCTCGGCGCGCCGCTGATCGCCGCCGAGCGGGAGCAGGGCACCGCGCGGCTGGTGACGACGCAGTCCGTGCCCCGGGGCCGCTGGCTGCGGTGGAAGCTGTGCTCCGCGCTGGCGCTGGCCGCGCTGACGTCCGCGGTCCTCGGCCTGCTGTACGGCTGGTGGTGGGACTCCGCCGGTCCGCTGGCCTCCCCGGACTGGCTGAACGGCGCGCTGTTCGACTCCAGCGGCCCGGTCCTGGTGGCGACCTCCCTGTTCACGACCTCGCTGGGCATCGCGATCGGCACGCTGGTCCGCCGGGTCGTACCGGCCATGGCCCTCACCTTCCTGGTGTCGGGCGTCGCCCTCTTCGCGGGCGACATCCTCAAGGTCGGACTCGCCACCCCGCGCCGGCTCGTCACCCCGCTCGAAACCGTCCCCCCGCCGGCGACGTGGTACGAAGCCGTGCAGGTGGACCAGTGGGTCGGCACCGCCTCCGGACGGCTCTACGGGTGGAGCACCTGCGTGCACGACGCCTCGCCGGACACGTGCCGGGCGGACCTCGGCATCGTCAACCGGGTCTGGGAGTACCTCGGCCCCGACCAGATGGCGGGCATGCAGTGGATCGCCGCAGGGGTGCTCGTCGGACTGAGCGCCGTCCTCATGGGCTCGGTCCTGTGGTGGACCCGGCGCGGCTCCCTGTGAGCCGCACCGGGCTCTGAGCACCTCCCGGTCGCCCCTAGGCTGGTCCGGGATCCCACGAGATGATCAAGGAGGCGGGCACCGTGGTCGTGTTTCGCATCGAACGCCGCAGCGGCCTGCCCGCCTACCTCCAGATCGTCCAGCAGGTGGAGCAGGCGCTGCGCATGGGGGCGCTGGCCGAGGGGGACAAGCTGCCCACGGCGGCGCAGGTCGCCGCCACGACGAAGGTCAACCCCAACACCACCCTCAAGGCGTACCGGGAGCTGGAGCGCGCCGGCCTGGTGGAGGTGCGCCAGGGCTCGGGCACGTTCATCACCCGCTCGCTCGCCACCCCGCAGACCGCGCCGGAGTCCCCGCTGCGGGCACGGCTCGGGGAGTGGGTGCGCGAGGCCCGCGAGCAGGGGCTGACCGCCCGTGACGTCAGCACGCTGTTCGACACCGTGCTCCGCGAGAATTACCCGACCCCAGGCCTTTGATTCATTGCAGGATCGTGAATACGATCTTTCATATCAAGTCAATATGCGGATCCACACCTACTGTTCAGAGGTACCTCGCTCTACGCGTTCCTCTACCACTGGATCCACGATGTCTGCTGCAACACCGCGCCGCCGTACCGCGCTCGCCTTCACCACCACCGCCACCGCCCTCGCGCTGCTCCTCTCCGGCTGCGGACTCGGGGGCTCGGACGGCAAGCGCATCCGCGTGGGCGTCTCCGGCGACTCCCCCGAGTGGGACGTCCTCGCCAAGGAGGCGAAGAAGGAGGGGCTGAACGTCGAGACGGTCGTCTTCGACGACTACTCGCTGCCCAACAAGGCCCTCGGCGCCGGCGACATCGACCTGAACGCCTTCCAGCACCTGGTCTTCCTCGCCCAGTCGAACACCGCGAACAAGACCGACATCACCCCCGTCGCCGCCACCACCGTGGTCCCGCTCGGCCTCTACTCGAGCAAGCACAAGCAGCTCGCCGACCTCCCCGACGGCGCCTCGGTCACCCTGCCCAACGACCCCTCCAACCAGGGCCGCGCCCTGCACGTCCTGGAGCAGGCGAAGCTGATCGAGCTCAAGAAGGACGCCGGGCTCTTCGCCACCCCCGACGACATCACCGCCAACCCCAAGCACGTCAAGATCACCCCGGTCAACGCCCAGCAGACCCCGCGCACCCTGCAGGACGCGGACGCCGCCGTCATCAACGACGGGGTCGCCCAGCTCGCCGGGATCGACGCCAAGACCGCGCTGTACAAGGACGATCCGGCGAGCCCCCAGGCCCTGCCGTACCTCAACGTCATCGCCGCCCGCGCCGACCGCAAGGACGACGCGGACTTCCAGAAGATCGTGAAGCTGTACGCCTCCCAGGCCGTCCAGGACGAGGTCCGCCGCACCAGCAACGGCACCGCCCACCACATCGAGCTGCCCGCCTCCGAGCTGCGCGACGAGCTCGGCCGCATCACCAAGCAGCTGGCGGCCCGGTGACCGCCCCCGCCGCCCCCGCGCACCCGGTCGTCGAACTGCGCGACGTCCGCAAGGAGTTCCCCGGCGGGTCCGTCGCCGTCGACGGGGTGAGCCTGACGGTCGGGGCGGGCACCGTCTTCGGCGTCGTCGGCCACAGCGGCGCGGGCAAGTCCACCCTGCTGCGCCTGGTCAACGGCCTGGAGGTGCCCACCTCGGGCAGCATCCTGGTCGACGGCCGGGACCTCGCCGCCCTCGGCGAACGCGGGCTGCGCCCCGTACGCCGGGAGATCGGCATGGTCTTCCAGCAGTTCAACCTCTTCCGCTCGCGCACCGTCCTCGGAAACGTCCTCTACCCGCTGCGCCTGGCCGGGCTGGACCGCGCCGCCGCCCGGGCGCGCGCCGAGGAGACCCTCGCGTTCGTCGGCCTGTCCGGGCACGGCGGGCGCTACCCGGAGCAGCTCTCGGGCGGACAGCGCCAGCGCGTCGGCATCGCCCGCGCGCTGGCCACCCGCCCCAAGGTGCTGCTGTGCGACGAGGCCACCTCCGCCCTCGACCCGCAGACCACCGGCGAGGTGCTGGCACTGCTCCGCCGGGTCAACCGGGAGCTGGGGGTCACGATCCTGCTGATCACCCACGAGATGGAGGTGGTCCGCGGGCTGTGCGACCGGGTGGCCGTCATGGAGGACGGCCGGGTGGTGGAGAGCGGCGAGGTCTACGAGGTGTTCGCGCGCCCGCAGCACCCCACCACCGCCGCCTTCGTCCGCTCCGCCCTGCACAGCGCCCCCGAGGGCCCGCTGCTGGAGCGGCTGCGCGAGCGCCATCCCGGGCGGCTGGTCACCGTACCGGTGGTCGACGGCGCTCCGGCCATGGACGCCCTGGCGCCGCTGCTGCGCGGCCACGACGTCGACTTCGCCTTCGTCCACGGCGGGGTCGGCGAGGTGCGCGGGCGCCCGCTGGGCAGCGTGACCCTCGAACTGCGGGGCGAGGAGGCGGCGGTCGAGGCCGTCGCCGCCGGTCTCGCCGGGGCGGCCGGCGCGTCCGGTGCCTCCGTCGCCGCCGGTGCCGCCGCCGGTACCTCCGTCGCCGCCGGCGCGAAGGCGGGTGTGCGGTGAAGGCCGACTGGGGCACGTTCTGGCCCAAGGTCGTCGAGGCGACCGGCGAGACCGTGTACATGGTGCTGATCACGCTGGCGCTCTCCACCGTCGGCGGCCTGGCCGTCGGGCTCGCCCTCTACGCCACCCGCAAGGGCGGCGTCCTGCCCAACCGGGCCGTGCACGCGGTGCTGGGGGCGTTCATCAACGTCATCCGGCCGATCCCGTTCATCATCGCGATCGTGGCCCTCGCCCCCGTCACCCGGGCGGTGGTCGGCACGATGATCGGCACCGACGCCGCCGTCTTCCCGATGACGATCGTGGCCACCTTCGGCATCGCCCGGATCGTGGAGTCCAACCTGCTCTCCGTCGAGCCGGGCGTCATCGAGGCGGCCCGCTCCATGGGCACCGGCCCGCTGCGCATCCTGCTCACGGTGCTCGTCCCCGAGGCGCTCGGGCCGCTGGTGCTCGGGCTGACGTTCATGCTCGTCGCGCTCATCGACTTCTCCGCGGTGGCGGGGACGGTCGGCGGCGGCGGGGTGGGCAACCTGGCCATGACGTACGGGTACCTGCGCTTCGACACCTCGGTGATGGTGGTCACCGTGCTGGTCCTGATCGCCCTCGTGCAGTCGGCGCAGCTCCTGGGGAACCTGGTCTCGCGCAGGGTCCTCAGGCGCTGAACGGCGGGGCGGCGGCGCCCCCTCCTCGGAAAGGGGACGCCGCCGCCGGTCCTCCGGCACGCCGGTCAGTAGGTGTAGCTCAGACCCGACTTGTACGGGGTCAGGGTGCGCTGGGACACCACGCCGCGGTAGGTGTACCAGCCCCACTTCTTGCACATCGTCTGGTAGCTCAGGGTGTTGAACGAGCCCGAACCCACCCGCACGCGCGGGTAGATGACGTTGTCGCCCCAGTCCCCTCCGGCCGGGCCGCTCGAGTAGGTGTCGACCGCCCAGTAGACGCCCACGACCGATCCGCCGCCCGGACAGTTCCAACTGCCGAAGTTCACCCAGACGTTCCCGCCCGACCAGGCGCTGGCCGGGGCTGCGCTGAGGCCGACGGCCCCCAGCGCCATGAGCGATCCCGCCAGTACGGCACGGGACTTACGCAGCAGTGATCCACGCATGTGACCTCCCCAGTGACGGCTGCGCGCGTTGGTGCGCCGCCGCGCGGAGCAGCCTCCCATATCGGCCACATGATTGTCCGACTTTCGATGAAACGACTTTCAAGTCGAACTTTTGACTGACATACGGGTGTTCGGGCTGTTCTCGGGGCGGGGTGCTCAGGCCGCCAGCGCCGTGGTCACCACGAGCGGGGGACGCTCCCGCTCGGCGGTCCAGGGGCGGCTGCGGACCAGGTCCGGGTCGGCGCTCTCCTGTGCCTCCGCCACCGTCGGGCGTTCCTGGACCACGTCCCGGAACCCGGCCCGCTCCAGCAGCGCGGGGAGCCGTCCGACGGGCCAGGCGTGGTTGCGCACCTCCTGCCAGGAGCCGTCGGTGCGCCTCAGCCGGACGGTCAGCCCCTGGCCCGGCTCGTGGACCGCGCCGGGATCACCGATCCGCAGGGAGGCGTACTCGGCGCCCCCGCAGTCGGGGTCGGTGGACAGCAGGACGAACGGGCCCCCGGGCCGCAGCAGCCGGCGGACCTCGGTGAACACCGAAAGCACCGCCGGCTCGTCCGGCAGCGAGGCGAGGACGTGGTTGCACATGACCGCGTCGGCGCAGGCGTCGTCGAGGCCCCGCGTGCGCCCGTCCTCGACGAGGTGGAACTCGGCGACGGCGGTTCCGGGGGCGCGGGCCAGGGTCAGCATCTCGGGCGAGGTGTCCACCCCGATCACCCGCGCGCCCAGCTGCCGGGCCGCGTGGTCGGCCACCTTGCCGGGTCCGCAGCCGTAGTCGACGAGGACGGCTCCCGCGCCGATCCGGCGGGACAGGGCCCGGAAGACGAAGGGGTAGCCGAGCAGCCAGTCCGTGGCCGCCTCCACCGCGGCGAAGGCCCGCGCGCCCTCGCTCCCGGACCAGGCGGCGCCCGCCCCGTCGGGGTCCCACGTCGGTTCGTCGCTCACAGGTCCACTATCGGTCCGCCGCGGGCGCCCGGCGCGGTGGCGACCGGCGTGGCGGGCCGGCCGGGGCGCAGGGCGGGGGCGGCCAGGGCGGCGAAGGCGCAGCAGGCCACGGGGAGCAGCAGGGCGGGGCCGAGGGGTACGAGGCGGGTGAGCGGGCCGATGACGGCGGGGCCGGCGAGCATGCCGAGGTAGCCGAGGCCCGCGACGCGCGAGACGTTGGCCCCGGCGGCGTCGGGGTCGGCGTGGCCGGCGGCGCTGAAGAGCTGGGGGACGCAGCCGGAGAGGCCCGCACCGAAGAGGGTCCAGCCGGCCAGGGCCACCGGCGCGGCCGGCGCGGCGACGGCCAGGGTGAGGCCGGCCCCGGCGAGCGCGGCGCCGTAGCGCAGGACGGCGACGGGGCCGGTCCGTGCGGTGATCCGGTCGGCGAGGAGCCGGCCGGCGGTCATGGCGGTGGCGAAGGCCCCGTAGGCGAGGGCGGCGGTGGCGGGGGCGGCTCCGAAGGAGTCGCGCAGGTGGAGCGCGCTCCAGTCGTTGGCGACGCCCTCGCACAGCATCAGCAGGAAGGCCAGGGCGGCGAGCATCCGGATGCGCGGCGGGGTCCGGCGGCGGGTGCTCGGGGCGGAGGTCCGCGGGGCGGCGGCGGGCTCCCGGGGCAGGAGGGCGGGCGTGAGGAGGAGCGCGAGGAGGACGCCGCCGACGGCGGTGGCGCCCAGGGTGGCGGCGGGGCGACGGCCGGCGCCGAGGGCGAGGGCGCCGGCCAGGGCGGCGAGGACGCCGCCGATGGAGAACACGGCGTGGAAGGCCGACATGACGGGCCGCCCGTAGCCGCGCTCGACCTGGACGGCGTGGGTGTTCATGGCGACGTCCAGGCAGCCGTTGCCGAAGCCGAGCAGCAGCAGGGCCGCGCCGAGGGAGGGGGCGTCGGCGGCCAGGCCCGGCAGCACCACCGCGGCGCTGCACAGCACCGCGCCGGCGGGGACGACCAGGCGGGCCCCGAAGCGGTCGGTGAGCGGCCCGGCGATCCGCATCCCGGCGAAAGCCCCGGCCCCGAGGAGGAGCAGGAGCCAGCCGAGCAGGGCGTGGCCGACGCCGGTGCGCTGTTCCACCGGGGGGATGTGGACGATCCACATCCCCATGACGAATCCGTTGAGGGCGAAGCAGGCCGTGGTGGCCGCGCGCGCCTTCCTGAGTGCGGTCATCTCCATGCGATCGAACATAACAAACAGCAGGAGTGTTTGAAACTTGCGTTTCGAACATCGTGGATGTTCAATCGGAGGATGAGTACAGACCGCCTGAGGCAGATCACCGACGCCGTGCGCGCCGGTGGCAGCCGTAGCGTCGCCGAGCTCGCGGAGCTCACCGGCGCCTCCGAGATGACGATCCGCCGCGATCTGGAGGCCCTCGCCGAGCAGGGGGTGCTGGAGCGCTACCGGGGCGGGGCCCGCAGCCTGCTGCTGCGCGGTGAGGAGATCCCGTTCCCGCTGCGCGCCCGCGACGGGCTGGAGGTCAAGCGGCGCCTGGCCGCCGAGGTCGCCGCCCTGCTGGCGGACGGGGAGTCGGTCGTCCTCGACAGCGGGACCACCTGCCTGGAGGTGGCCCGCGCGCTGCACGGGCGCAGGCTGACGGTCATGCCGCTGTCCCTGCACGCCGCGAACGCCCTGGCCGACGCGCCCCGTCTGACGCTGCTGCTGCCAGGCGGGGCGCCGCGCCGGGGGGAGCTCGCGCTGACCGGGCCGCTGACGGAGGCCTCGCTGGCCGCGCTGCGGTTCGACACCGCGGTCATCGGCTGCTGCGGGCTGTCGGCGGCTGACGGGCTGACCGCCTACGACCTGGCCGACGCCGCTGTCAAGCGGGCGGCGATCGCCTCGGCCCGGCGGGTCATCGCCGTCACCGAGTCCGAGAAGCTCTCGCGCACCGCCCTGGCCCATGTCCTGCCGGCCTCCGCGCTGCACGCCGTCGTCACCGACGGGGCCGCTCCGCGGGACGCGACCGACGCGCTGGCGGCCGCCGGCGTCACCGTACGGAAGGTGTGACGGGATGACGGACCCGACCCCCGAGACCCCCGAGATCCCTGAGGTCCCCGGGACCGTGCTCTTCGACATGTTCGGCGTCATCGCCCGGACGCAGTCCCCGGCGGGCCGGGCCCGGCTCGTCGGGGCGGCCGGAGCGGAACCGGATCCGGATCCGTTCTGGGAGGCCTACTGGTCCCTGCGGCCGCCCTACGACAGCGGCCGGCTGACCGGCCCCGGCTACTGGGAACTGGTCGCCGGCGCCCTCGGCACCCGCTTCGACGCCGAGCGGACGGCCGCCCTGATCGAGGCCGACGTCGCGAGCTGGAGCGCGGTGGACGAGGAGATGGTGGGCCTGGTCGGGGAACTGGCGGCCTCCGGGCGGACGGTCGCCCTCCTGTCCAACATCCCGGAGGAGCTGGCCGCCTATTACGAACGCCACCACCCCTGGCTCGCCCACTTCCGGGTGCGCGCGCTGTCCTGCCGCATCGGGCACGCCAAGCCCGACCCGGCCGCGTACGCGTGGTGCCTGCGGGAGCTCGGCGTTCCGGCGGGCGGGGTGCTGTTCGTCGACGACCGCGAGGAGAACGTCCGCGCCGCCCGTACGGCGGGCATGCGGGGCCACGTCTTCACCTCGGCGGCCCGCCTCCGCGAAGCGCTGGGCCCGGTCTGAGCCCGCGGCCGGGTGCGGCCGTCACGCGTGCCGGGGGCTGCCGTCACCGCGTACCGGGTGCGGCCGTCACCGCGTACCGGGGGCAGCCGTCACCGCGTACCGGGGGCAGCCGTCACCGCGTACCGGGGGCAGCCGTCACCGCGTGCCGGGGGCGTCGGCGAGGAGTTCGGGGCCGTTGTTGCGGACGCTGTTGACCGCCGTCGTGACCGCGCGGGCCTCCAGGCGGCCTGCCGCCGGGGTGGTCAGGAGGGCGCGCAGGGCGGCCGGGTCCTCGTGCGCGGGGTCGAGCCAGGCGTCGTAGTGCGCCGGGGTGAGGGCCAGCGGCATCCGGGGGTGGACGCGGCCCGCCACGTCGGTGGCCTCGGTGGTGATGACGGTGCAGGTCGACCACCAGGCGGCCGGGTCCTCCGGGTCCGGGACGGCGGGGTCGCGCCAGAACTCGTACAGGCCCGCCATCGCCATGACCGAGCCGTCCTGCGGGGTGATGAAGTACGGCTGCTTGTAGGCCTTCGCGGTGGCGGTGGCCGGGACGGCCTCCCACTCGTAGAAGCCGTCGGCGGGCAGCAGGCAGCGGCGTTTGGCGAAGGCCCGGCGGTAGGCGGGTTTCTCGCCGACCGTCTCGACCCGGGCGTTGATCATCCGGGCGCCGCCGTCCGCGCTCTTGGACCAGGACGGCACCAGCCCCCAGCGCAGGGCGCGCAGCTGCCGTTCCAGGAGCCCGCTCTCCCGGTCGGCGCGCTCCAGCACGGCCCAGACCGGGTCGGTGGGAGCGACGTTCCAGCTGGGCGGGAGGACCAGGTCCGGGGCGGGCGGGGCGGCGCTGAAGAGGCCCGTCAGGTCTTCGGGGCTGCGGGTGGAGACGTAACGGCCGCACATGGCTCCAGCCTGCCACGCACTCCCGCCCCGGGCCCGGTGTCAGGCGTAGAGGTCGTTCTGCGCGTACTGGGGACCGTAGTAGCGCTCCAGTTCCTCCAGGGACTTGTGGGGCTTCTCCAGGCTCTTGGAGATCACCGCCCGGGAGGGGGCCGCGTCGGGGTCCCAGGTCTGCGTCCTCCACACTCCGGAGCGCAGGAAGGCCCGGGAGCAGTGGAAGTAGATCTCCTCGGTCTCCACGAGCAGGGCGAGCGAGGGCCGGTGGCCCTTGACGGTCATCGTGTCGAAGAAGGGCGCGTCGCGCAGCAGCCGGGCGCGGCCGTTGACACGGAGGGTGTCGCCGCGGCCGGGGACGATGAAGAGCAGTCCGACGTGCGGGTTGGACAGGATGTTGCGGTAGCCGTCCGCGCGGCGGTTGCCGGGGCGGTCCGGGATCACGAGGGTGGTGTCGTCGAGGACCTTGGCGAAGCCGGGCGGGTCGCCCTTCGGGGAGAGGTCGCAGCTTCCGTCGGCGGCCGAGGTGGCGATCAGGCAGAGCGGGGACCGGGCGATCCACCGCTTGTGGTGCTCGTGCAGGGACGGCCGCGCCTTCGCCGCGGCCACCGGTTCGACCGGGCCGAGCAGTTCCCGCAATTCGGCCTCGGAGGTGATCTCCACGGCTGACGTCGTCTCCACTGTCCGGCTCCCCCTGATCGGATCGCCGTGCCGGGCGGGCGGCACGGTGGTCCGACTATCTCATGATCGATTGCGGAGGGCGGTTCAGGCCGGGCCGTCCTTGAGGGGGCGGCCGAACTGCTCGTCCAGGACGGAGAGGCGGCGCCAGTACTCGTCCTCGTCGATCTCGCCGGAGGCGAAGCGCCGGCCCAGGATCGCGATCGGCGAGTGGCCGCCGTACGGGGCCTCGCGGGCCGCCTGCCACGGTGCCCTGCGGCCGCCGCGCCGGGCGGTGCGGCGCAGCACGGTGACGACCGTGACCACGACCGCCGCCCAGACCAGGGGGGCGAACAGGATCCACGGGCCGGGCCCGCCGTAGGCGAGGGTGGTGAGGGGGTTCATGGTGGTTCAGCTCCTCGGGAGTGCCGGTGTCTCGTTCCGCTCCGAGCCTGGCCCGCGGGAGGGGTGCGGCGCGTCGTACGGCCGGCTGCACCCCGGCTGCTCCCCCGGGAGTACCTCAGCCCAGCCAGCCCGGGCGGACGAGGCCCGATTCGTAGGCCAGGACCACCAGCTGGGCGCGGTCGCGGGCGCCGAGTTTCACCATCGTGCGGCTGACGTGCGTCTTGGCGGTGAGCGGGCTGACGACCAGGCGGCGGGCGATCTCCTCGTTGGACAGGCCCGCGCCGACCAGTGCCATGACCTCCCGCTCGCGGTCGGTGAGCCGCTCCAGCCCCTCGGCGGGGGCCGGCTCTCGGGAGCGGGCGGCGAACTCGGCGATCAGGCGGCGGGTGACGCCCGGGGAGAGCAGCGCGTCCCCGGCGACCACCGCCCGCACCGCGCGCAGCAGTTCCTCGGGCTCGGTGTCCTTGACCAAGAAGCCGGAGGCGCCGCCGCGGATCGCCTCGAAGACGTACTCGTCGAGTTCGAAGGTGGTCAGCATGACCACCCGGACCGCCGCGAGCGCCGCGTCCCCGGTGATGGAGCGGGTCGCCGCGAGTCCGTCGAGGACCGGCATGCGGATGTCCATGAGGACCACGTCGGGGCGCAGCTCCCTGACCAGCCGGACGGCCTCGAGGCCGTCGGCAGCCTCGCCGGTCACCTCGATGTCGGGCTGGGCGTCGAGGAGGGCGCGGAACCCGGCCCGGACGAGCAGCTGGTCGTCGGCGAGCAGGACGCGGATCACGGGGTCTCCCGGTCGGGGTCGGTGTTCAGGGGGAGGGTGGCCCGTACGCGGAAGCCGCCGTCGGGGCGCGGGCCGGCCTCGACGGTGCCGCCGAGGGCGCCGGCCCGTTCGCGCATTCCGGCGAGGCCGTTGCCGCTGCCGCCGGCGGGGTCGCCGGTGGCCGGGCCGTCGTCGTCCACGCGCAGTTCGAGGGCGTCGGACCGCCAGCCGAGGCGGATGCGGGCGGTGCGGGAGGCGGAGTGCCGTACGACGTTGGTCAGGGCCTCCTGGAGGACGCGGAAGGCGGCGAGGTCGGCTCCGGGCGGCAGCGGCCGGGGCCGCCCGGCGGTCTCGGTGGAGACGGTGAGCCCGGTGGCGGCGGCCTGTTCGACCAGCTCGGGGAGGCGGTCGAGGCCCGGGGCGGGGGTGCGCGGGGCGGCGCCGGGGGCGCGGAGGGTGTCGAGGACCTGGCGGACCTCGCCGAGCGCCTCCTTGCTGGCCGCCTTGATGGTGGTCAGGGCCGAACGCGCCTGTTCGGGGTCGGTGTCGAGCAGGGCCAGTCCGACGCCGGCCTGGACGTTGATCACCGAGATGCTGTGGGCGAGTACGTCGTGCAGCTCGCGGGCGATGCGCAGCCGCTCCTCGTCGGCCCGGCGCCGGGCGGCGGCGGCCCGCTCCGCCCGCTCGCGGGCCCACTGCTCGCGGCGTGCGCGGAACAGCTCGGACAGGGCGAGCATCGCCAGGCCCCAGGCGGTCAGGCCCAGCTCCTGCCCCCAGGGGGCCGGGCCGTCCCCGGCGGGCGGCAGCCACCGGTAGAGCCAGTGCGCGAGGAGCAGGTGTCCGCCCCAGAGCAGGCCGACCGCGCCCCAGGCGGCCCGGCGCCGCCCGGCTATGAGGGCGGCGAAACAGGCCACGGCCGGGGCGGCGAGGACGGGGCCGTAGGGGAAGCCGGCGCCGAGGTACACCAGGGTGACGGCGACGGTCCCGTACGCGACGGGCACGGGGTGGCGGTGGCGCACCACCAGCAGCGCGGGCCCCAGGAGGAGCAGGATCCGGGCGAAGGCGTCCAGCGGGACCCGGCCTGTCTGCGCGTGGGCGGCCCATCCGGTGCCCGCCTGGGCGAGGACGGCGACGAGCAGCGCGGACCGCCAGGCCGGGCCCCGCCCGGTCCGCTCCGCCCACCGCCGCCACGGGGATCCCGGGCGTGCGTTCCATTTCTCCATACGATCAAGCTAGACCGCCGCCTCCGTCACCCGCGTCACCCCCGCGTAGCGTTCGCGGCGTACTCCCCCGGTAGTACGCCCGGGTACGCCGGGCTGCGGCGACACCGCCCGGCCCCGCCCGGATGCGGCCTTCCCGGGCCGGATCCAGGGTGGAGGGATGGAGCACGCGCCGATCGTCGTACACCGCGTCTCACCGTCGGGCGGCCGCCGGGTGAGCCTGCGCGCCCGGGGCCGCGAGACGGTCCTGGGGCTCGCGCACTCGGACCCCGACGTCATCGAGTTCCTGCGCCGCGCCGAGGTGCCGGACCCCGACGAGGTGGTCCTGGGCGGTGCGCCGTCGGCGATCGAGTGGCAGGGCGAGGCCCCGCACGTCTACGAGGCCGAGCCGACGGACACCGACGTCCCCTGACCGCCCCGCCCCACGGCCCGGCCACCCGCCCGGCCACCCGCCCCGGCCCGCGTCACCCTCCGACCGCCGCATTCCGGCCATGCTTGACACGCGCATGACATCCCTCCTGACTTCTCAAGACCCCTGTGGCACGCTCCCTGCGCACTCGGTACCGCCCTCGCACCACACCCCCACAAGGACGTGTCACGGAGGAGCGACATGATGCACCGCGCGAAACTCGCCATAGCGGCCCTGACCCTCGCGGCCACCGCCGGCAGTGTCACGAGCGCCGCCGCCCTCGGCCCCGCAGCCGACCAGAAGGCGGACGGCGTGATCGTGGTCTCGGGCAACACCTGCACCTGGACCAACGCCCGCACCAGCGCCAATCCCCCCACCGCCCTCACCGTCGACCGCACCAGCATCAACAAGCCCGGCGGCAACCTCGCCTGCGACGGCGGGATCACCGCCTCCCTCAACAACAACCCGGCCTTCACGTTCGACGACGCGACCGCCACCGCCCGCACGGACCTGATCGACATCACCGGCAGCCAGAGCTTCGTCTCCTGCCGCTACAAGGCGTCGAACATCGTCTGGGACCGCGACGGGACCACCCGCAAGTACGTGAACCGCGCCTTCACCGCCACCAAGGCCTCGGGCAGCTTCCTGTGCCCGGGCTCCGTCACCACGGCGGCCGGGGGCGCCTCCATGCTCTTCCACTGACCGGCCGGCCGGGGCGCCCCCCCCCCCCCCGCCCCCCCCCCCCCCCCCCCCCCCGCGCCGGGCCCGCCCGCGAAGCCCCAAAACCCCCCGGAGAGAGTGGAATAGG